>NZ_JBHYZV010000024.1:0-94136 GCF_042753905.1 Streptomyces sp. NPDC059248
GCGGGGGGCGCCGGGCCGGTCCGGCCGGCCGGGCGCCGTCCGTGGCCGTCCCCGTACGCACCGAAGCGGTGGACGGAAGCCCCTTACGTACCGGCGGTACGCGATCTACGCTGATCGCGCCCGGCCGGGGGTTACCCGGCAGTTAAAAAGTGCCTGCTCAGCGGCGTCAGTGCGGCCGCCGCGGGCCCGGAGGACGTCTTGAGCGACACACAGACCACGATCGACAACCGCCCGGCCTCGGTGGCGATGCTCTTCGCCGAGCGGGTGGCGGCGACGCCGGACGGCGAGGCGTTCCGTTATCCGGTGCTCGCCCCGGCCGTCGCGGCCGGGTCCACCGGTCCGTCGGAAGCCGGGCCGGAATCACCGGCCGAGACCGCGCAGTCGGGCACCGGCACCACGGGCACCGGCACGGGCAGCACCGGCACCGACTCCGAAGCGGAGGCGGAGGCGGACGGTCCGGCCGAGGGCTGGGAGTCGCTCACCTGGGCCCAGACCGCCGAGC
Source organism: Streptomyces sp. NPDC059248 (assembly GCF_042753905.1). Classification (NCBI taxonomy): domain Bacteria; kingdom Bacillati; phylum Actinomycetota; class Actinomycetes; order Kitasatosporales; family Streptomycetaceae; genus Streptomyces; species Streptomyces sp. NPDC059248. The sequence continues at coordinate 503 of NZ_JBHYZV010000024.1, forward strand.
GGGTCCACGCCGTCGCCGCCGGACTGATCGACCTGGGGATCGACCCCGAGGACCGGGTCGCCCTCATGGCCACGACCCGGATCGAGTGGATCCTGGCCGATCTGGGGGTGATGTGCGCGGGCGGCGCCACGACCACCATCTACCCCACGACCAACGCCGAGGAGTCGGCGTACATCCTCACCGACTCCGGCAGCCGGATCCTGATAGCCGAGGACGCCGAACAGCTCGCGAAGGCCGTGGAGCGCCGTGCCGAGCTGCCCGAACTGCGCCATGTCGTGGTGATCGACCCGGTCGGCGCCGACACCGGTACCGACGGCTTCGTCGTCACCCTCGCCGAGCTGGAGACCCGTGGCCGGGCCCTCCTCGCCGAGCGCCCGGCGGCCGTCGACGAGCGGATCGCCGCGATCACCGCCGATCAGCTGGCGACCCTGATCTACACCTCCGGGACCACCGGCCGCCCCAAGGGCGTCCGGCTGCCGCACGACAACTGGTCGTACATGGCGAAGGCGATCGCCGGGACCGGGCAGATCAACAAGGACGACGTCCAGTATCTGTGGCTGCCGCTGGCCCATGTCTTCGGCAAGGCGCTGATTTCCGGGCAGATCGAGGTCGGCCACGTCACCGCCGTCGACGGCCGCCACGACAAGATCGTGGAGAATCTGCCGATCATCCGGCCCACCTATATGGCGGCCGTTCCCCGGATCTTCGAGAAGGTCTACAACGGGGTCGCAGCCAAGGCCCGTGCGGGCGGCGCCGCCAAGTACAAGATCTTCCGCTGGGCGGCCGAGGTCGCCCGCGACCACGCCCGGATCACCCAGGACAACTTCCGCCGCACCGGCTCCGCCACCGCGCCCTTCGGGCTGCGCTCCCAGCACCGGCTGGCCGACAAGCTCGTCTACAGCAAGCTCCGCGAGGCGTTCGGCGGACGGCTGCGGGTCGCGGTCTCCGGCTCCGCCGCGCTCTCCCCGGAGATCGGCTACTTCTTCGCGGGCGCGGGCATCCACATCCTGGAGGGGTACGGCCTCACCGAGTCCAGCGCCGTCAACTTCGTCAACCGGTACGGGTCCTACCGCACCGGCACCGTCGGCAAGCCGCTGCCCGGTCTGGAGGTCCGGATCGCGGACGACGGGGAGATCCTCCTCCGCGGCCCCGCGGTGATGGAGGGCTACCACGGCCAGCCGGAGCGGACCGCCGAGGTGCTGGAGGAGGACGGCTGGCTCCGCACCGGTGACCTGGGCGAACTCTCCGCCGACGGCTATCTCACGATCACCGACCGCAAGAAGGACCTGATCAAGACCTCCGGCGGCAAGTACATCGCGCCGACCGAGGTGGAGATCCAGTTCAAGGCGATCTGCCCGTACGTCTCGAACATCGTGGTGATCGGCGCGGACCGCAACTACTGCACGGCCCTGATCGCCCTCGACGAGCCCGCGATCCTCGGCTGGGCCGCGGAGCACGGCCTGGAGGACCGCAGCTATCGGGAGGTGCTCGCCGCGCCCGCCACCCGGGATCTGATCGCCGGCTATGTGGAGCGGCTCAACGAGGGCCTCCAGCGCTGGCAGACCGTGAAGAAGTTCCGGCTGCTGCCCCGGGACCTCGACGTCGAGCACGGCGATCTGACCCCGAGCATGAAGCTGAAGCGCCCCGCCGTCGAGCACGAGTTCCAGCACCTGGTCGACGAGATGTACGCGGGCCAGCGCGAGGCGTGACGAAGGGCGGGCCCCGGGCATCCCGGGGCCCGCGCCCTCCGACCCCTTCGGCGCAGGTCGGAGGGGCTTTCGAGGCCGGCCCGACGGCGGGTGCCGGGAGGTTGTCCACAGGGCGCAGTGAGCCGGGCGGAAGTACCGGACAATGGGGGGTATGCCTTCCGTACTGCCCGACGGGGTGCCGGTGCCCGACGACGGGTCGCTCCCCGCCTCCGCGCTCGACGGGGCCGCCGAGCGGCCCCTCGCCTTCTATCTGCACGTGCCGTACTGCGCCACCCGCTGCGGGTACTGCGACTTCAACACCTACACGGCGACCGAGCTGCGCGGATCGGGCGGGGTGCTGGCGTCCCGCGACAACTACGCGGAGACGGTCGCCGAGGAGATCCGGCTGGCCCGCAAGATCCTCGGCGACGACCCGCGTCCCGTGCGGACCGTGTTCGTCGGCGGCGGGACACCCACCCTGCTCGCCGCCGCCGACCTCGTCGCGATGCTCGACACGGTCCGGACCGAGTTCGGCTTCGCGGACGGCGCCGAGATCACCACGGAGGCGAACCCGGACTCCGTCGACCCCGCCTACCTCGCCGAACTGCGGGCCGGCGGCTTCAACCGGATCTCGTTCGGGATGCAGAGCGCCCGGCAGCACGTGCTGCGCGTCCTGGACCGCAGCCACACCCCCGGCCGGCCCGAGGCCTGTGTCGCCGAGGCCCGCGCCGCCGGGTTCGAGCATGTGAACCTCGACCTCATCTACGGCACCCCCGGCGAATCCGACGACGACTGGCGGGCGTCCCTGGAGGCGGCCGTCGGCGCGGGACCCGACCATGTGTCGGCCTACGCCCTGATCGTGGAGGAGGGCACCCGGCTGGCGAGCCGGATCCGCCGCGGCGAGGTGCCGATGACGGACGACGACGTCCACGCCGACCGCTATCTGATAGCCGACGAACTGCTCGGCGCCGCGGGCTACGACTGGTACGAGGTGTCGAACTGGGCCACCACCGAAGCGGGCCGCTGCCTCCACAACGAGCTGTACTGGCGCGGCGCCGACTGGTGGGGCGCGGGCCCCGGGGCCCACAGCCATGTCGGCGGGGTCCGCTGGTGGAACGTGAAGCACCCGGGCGCTTACGCGGCGGCCATCGCCGAAGGCCGCTCCCCGGGCGCGGGCCGCGAGCTGCTCACCCCGGAGGACCGCCGGGTCGAGCGGATCCTGCTCGAACTCCGCCTCCGCGAGGGCGTCCCCCTGTCCCTGCTGCGCCCGGCGGGCCTGCGCGCCGCGACCCGGTCCCTGACGGACGGCCTGCTGGAGCCGGGCCCGTACGAGGAGGGCCGCGCGGTCCTGACCCTGCGGGGCCGCCTGCTCGCGGACGGGGTGGTCCGGGACCTGGTCGACTGACCCCGCCGCCCCCGGGGGCCGCCGCCAGCCAGGCACCCGCGCCCGGCGCCCGGCCCGGCACCCGCGCCCCGGGTGCCGCGGACTACTCCGGGGGCGCCGTGACGAAGTCGATCAGCTCCTCGACCCGGCCCAGCAGCTCCGGCTCCAGGTCCTTGTAGGAGTGGACCCGGGAGAGGATGTGGCGCCAGGCCGCGCCCGTGTCGGGGGGCCAGCCCAGCGACCGGCAGACGCCCGTCTTCCAGTCCTGGCCGCGCGGGACCCGGGGCCAGGCCGGGATCCCCACCGACGACGGCTTCACCGCGCCCCATACATCGATATACGGATGCCCCACCACCAGCACCTGCGGATCCGTCACCGACGCCGCGATCCGCGACTCCTTCGAGCCGGGCACGAGATGGTCCACCAGGACCCCCAGCCGGGCGTCGGGACCGGGGGCGAACCCGTCGACGATCGCGGGCAGATCGTCGATCCCCGCCAGATACTCCACCACCACCCCCTCGATCCGCAGATCGTCCCCCCACACCCGTTCCACCAGCTCGGCGTCGTGCCGGCCCTCCACATAGATCCGGCCCGCCCGCGCCACCCGCGCCCGGGACCCCGGGACGGCCACCGAACCCGAGGCGGTACGCGCCGGACGCGCCGGAGCTCCCGCCCCCGGGCGCACCAGCGTCACCACCCGCCCGTCCAGCAGAAAGCCGCGCGGCGCCAGCGGGAACACCCGGTGTTTGCCGAACCGGTCCTCCAGCGTCACCGTCCCCGCCTCGCACGCCACCACCGCCCCGCAGAATCCGGTGGCCACCTCCTCCACCACCAGATCGGGGTCCGAGGAGTCCGCGGGCACCTCGGGAACCGGCGCCGACTTCTTCCACGGCGGGGTCAGATCAGGGCTGTAGCTGCGCATTCGCCGACGCTACGACACGCCGAACCGGTCCGCCAGCACAGCGCGCTGCGCCCGGACGAACGCCGCGTCCACCACGGCCCCGTGCCCCGGTACGTACACCGCGTCCGCCCCGCCCAGCGCCAGCAGCCGGTCCAGCGCCCCGGGCCAGCAGGCACCGACCGCGTCCGGGCCCGCCTGCGGTTCGTCCGACTCCTCCACCAGGTCCCCGCAGAACATCACCCCAGGGTCGCCGGGGACCCAGACCACCAGATCGTGCCCGGTGTGCCCCGGGCCCGCGTTCACCAGCACCACCCGCCGCCCGCCGAGGTCCAGCGCCCGTTCGTCCGTCACCGTGTGCCCCGGCACCACCAGGGCCCGCGCCGACCGGGCGGCCTCCTCCCGCGGCACCCCGAACCGCACCGCGTCCTCGTGCAGCACCTCCCGCTCCGCCCGCAGCAGCGCCGCCACCCCCGCCGCCCCGAAGACCTCGGCGCCGGGGAACGCCGCCGTCCCCATCACATGGTCGAAATGGGGATGGCCGAGCGCGATATGCGTCACCCGGCGACCGCCCAGCAGCGCCTCGGCCTGCGCCCGCAGCTCCGCGCCCTCCGCCAGCGTCGAGCCCGTGTCGTACAGCAGGGCGCCGTCGCGGCCCGCGATCAGCCCGCAGGTCGCGTCCCACCCCGGCAGCCTGCGACGGCCCACCCCCGGGGCCAGCCGTTCCCACCCGTGGTCTTCCCAACCGATGTCCATACCGGGACGCTATCGCCACGATCACGGGCGAAGCGGTCGGTGGTGGCGCGGTAGCGTGGTCGGTCACCTTGCTACGGCCGTACCGGGCGGCCGTACACTGGCACGAAGAAAACTTGGCACTCGGGCACGTGGAGTGCCAGGCGAACCACCGGGGAACACTTCCGGGACCACCAGACAGGCGGACGAGCGGCCCCGGCCGCTCCTTCGAGCAGCCGGACGACGCAGTTGGAGGTGGGCGCGATGCTCAGCGAACGCAGACTCGAGGTCTTGCGCGCCATCGTCCAGGACTATGTCGGCACGGAGGAGCCGGTCGGCTCCAAAGCGCTCACCGAGCGCCATCGGCTCGGCGTCTCACCGGCGACCGTCCGCAACGACATGGCGGTGCTGGAGGAGGAGGGCTTCATCGCCCAGCCCCACACCAGCGCCGGACGCATCCCCACCGACAAGGGGTACCGGCTCTTCGTCGACCGTCTCGCGGGCGTCAAGCCGCTCTCCGCGGCGGAGCGGCGGGCCATCCAGAGCTTCCTCGACGGCGCCGTCGACCTCGACGACGTCGTCGGCCGTACGGTGCGGCTGCTGGCGCAGCTGACCCGCCAGGTCGCGATCGTCCAGTACCCGTCGCTGACCCGGTCCACCGTCCGCCATGTCGAGCTGCTGTCGCTGGCCCCGGCCCGGCTGATGCTCGTCCTGATCACGGACACCGGCCGGGTCGAGCAGCGCATGGTCGACTGCCCGGCGCCGTTCGGCGAGACGTCTCTCGCCGATCTGCGGGCCCGGCTCAACAGCCGGGTCGTCGGCCGCCGGTTCACCGATGTGCCCCGGCTCGTGCAGGATCTGCCGGACTCCTTCGACCCGGAGGACCGCGGCACGGTCTCCACCGTGCTCTCCACCCTCCTCGAAACCCTCGTCGAGGAGACCGAGGAGCGGCTGATGATCGGCGGTACCGCCAATCTCACCCGCTTCGGACATGATTTCCCGCTGATCATCCGGCCGGTGCTGGAGGCGTTGGAGGAGCATGTGGTGCTCCTCAAGCTCCTCGGCGAGGCCAAGGAGTCCGGCGGGATGGGCGTGACCGTGCGTATCGGTCACGAGAACGCCCATGAGGGCCTCAACGCGACGTCCGTCGTCACCGTCGGCTACGGTTCCGGCGACGAGGCGGTTGCGAAACTCGGCGTGGTCGGACCGACCCGCATGGACTACCCCGGAACGATGGGAGCGGTACGCGCAGTGGCACGTTACGTCGGACAGATCCTGGCGGAGTCGTAAGTGGCCACGGACTATTACGCCGTACTCGGCGTACGCCGCGACGCGTCCCAGGACGAGATCAAGAAGGCGTTCCGCAGGCTCGCCCGGGAACTCCATCCGGATGTGAACCCGGATCCGAAGACGCAGGAGCGGTTCAAGGAGATCAACGCCGCCTACGAGGTGTTGTCGGACCCGCAGAAGAAGCAGGTCTACGACCTCGGCGGCGATCCGCTGTCCCAGGCGGGCGGCGGCGGGGCCGGTGGCTTCGGCGCCGGTGGCTTCGGCAACTTCTCGGACATCATGGACGCTTTCTTCGGTACGGCGTCCCAGCGCGGCCCGCGTTCGCGCACCCGGCGCGGCCAGGACGCGATGATCCGGCTGGAGATCGACCTGAACGAGGCGGCGTTCGGGACGACCAAGGAGATCCAGGTCGACACCGCCGTCGTCTGCACCACCTGCTCCGGTGAGGGCGCCGCGCCCGGCACCTCGGCGCAGACCTGCGACATGTGCCGCGGACGCGGTGAGGTCTCCCAGGTCACCCGCTCTTTCCTGGGCCAGGTCATGACCTCCCGGCCCTGCCCCCAGTGCCAGGGCTTCGGCACGGTCGTCCCGACCCCCTGCCCCGAGTGCGCGGGCGACGGGCGGGTCCGTTCGCGGCGCACCCTGACGGTGAAGATCCCCGCCGGTGTCGACAACGGCACCCGGATCCAGCTCGCGGGCGAGGGCGAGGTCGGCCCCGGCGGCGGCCCCGCCGGTGATCTGTACGTCGAGATCCACGAGCTGCCGCACGCGGTGTTCCAGCGCCGCGGCGACGATCTGCACTGCACGGTCACCATCCCGATGACCGCGGGCGCCCTCGGCACCAAGGTGCCGCTGGAGACCCTCGACGGGGTGGAGGAGATCGACATCCGGCCCGGAACGCAGTCCGGCCAGTCGATCCCGCTGCACGGGCGCGGGGTGACCCATCTGCGCGGCGGCGGCCGCGGCGACCTGATCGTCCATGTCGAGGTGACGACCCCGACCAAGCTCGACCCCGAGCAGGAGCGGCTGCTGCGCGAGCTGGCCGAGCTGCGCGGCGAGGACCGGCCCCTGGGCCAGTTCCAGCCCGGTCAGCAGGGCCTGTTCTCCCGGCTGAAGGACGCGTTCAACGGCCGCTGAGCCGTCCCCGCGCACTCTTCCCGGCGTACGGAACGCCCCCGGTCCCCCTGTCGTTGTCGGGACCGGGGGCCCGTTTCGTCACGGACGTGCACAGGTGGCACGATGCCTCCATGTCCTCCCCGCCGCCTTCCGTCCTGTCCGAGCTGTCCCGGTACCCCGTGATCGCGGCCCCCATGGCCGGCGGGGCGTCGAACTCCCGGCTCGCCGCCGCCGTCTCCGCGGCGGGCGGCCTCGGGTTCCTCGCCGCCGGTTACAAGACGGCCGACGGGATGTACCAGGAGATCAAGCAGATCAGGGGAGCGACTTCCAGGCCCTTCGGTGTGAACCTCTTCATGCCGCAGCCCCGGACCTCCGACCCGAGCGCCGTCGAGGTCTACCGGCAGCAGCTCGCGGGCGAGGCGACCTGGTACGAGACTCCGCTCGGCGACCCCGAGTCCGGCCGGGACGACGGCTACGAGGCCAAGCTGGCGATCCTGCGGGACGATCCGGTGCCCGTCGTCTCGTTCACCTTCGGCTGCCCCGCCCCGGACGTCCTGGCGTCCTTCGCGCGGGCCGGGACGTACACCGTCGTCACCGTCACCACGCCCGATGAGGCCCAGGCCGCGCAGTGGGCGGGCGCGGACGCGCTCTGCGTCCAGGGCATCGAGGCGGGCGGCCACCAGGGCACCCACCGCGACGACCCGGCGAACGACGGCACCGGTATCGGACTGCTGTCGCTGATCACCCTGGTCAGGGCCGTGGTCGAGCTGCCCCTGATCGCTACCGGAGGGCTGATGCGGGGCGACCAGATCGCGGCGGTGCTGGCGGCCGGGGCGAGCGCGGCCCAGTTCGGTACGGCGTTCCTGGTCTGCCCCGAGTCCGGCGCCAACCCGCTGCACAAGCAGGCGATGACGAACCCGCTGTTCGTACGGACCGAACTGACCCGCGCCTTCACCGGCCGCCCCGCCCGCGGCCTGGCCAACCGCTTCCTGCGCGAGCACGGCCCGTACGCCCCCGCCGCCTACCCCGAGGTGCACCACCTCACCAGCGGTCTGCGCAAGGCCGCCGCCGCGGCCGGCGATCCGCAGGGCATGTCCCTGTGGGCCGGGCAGGGCCACCGGCTCGCCCGTGAGCTGCCCGCCGCCGATCTGGTGGCCACCCTGGTCGCCGAGTGGCACGAGGCGGCCGGCGCGGCCGAGCACGACGCCGCCTCCGGAGCCGTAACGGACGAGGAGGGCACCCGATGACCGCGCCCGTCTTCGTCGTCGACTCCCTCGACGGCACCGCCCCCGGCTCCGTCGTCACCCTCGAAGGGCCCGAAGGACGCCACGCCGTCTCCGTCAAGCGGCTCAGGGCCGGGGAGGACGTCGTCCTCACCGACGGTCTCGGCCGGGGCGCCGCCGGCCGGGTCCTGGGGACCGAGGGCAAGGACCGGCTCGTGGTGGAGGCCGTCGGCCTTCTCGCGGAGCCCGAGTCGTCGCCCCGGATCACAGTCGTCCAGGCCCTGCCCAAGGGCGACCGGGGCGAACTCGCCGTGGAGACCATGACCGAGACCGGCGTCGATGCGATCGTCCCCTGGTCGGCGGCCCGCTGCGTCACCCAGTGGCGGGGCGAGCGGGGCGCCAAGTCCCTGACGAAATGGCGCGCCACGGCCCGCGAGGCGGGCAAGCAGTCGCGCCGACTGCGCTTCCCGGAGGTCGCCGAAGCGGCCACCGGCCGTCAGGTCGCGGAGCTGCTGGCCGCCGCCGACTTCGCCGCGGTCCTCCACGAGGAGGGCGCGACCCCGCTCGCCACGGCCGATCTGCCCGCCGACGGCTCGATCGTGGTCGTCGTCGGCCCCGAGGGCGGGGTGTCCCCGGAGGAGATCGCACTCTTCGAGGCCGCGGGAGCCCGCCCGTACCGGCTGGGCCGCAGTGTGCTGCGCACCTCCACGGCGGGTACGGCGGCGACGGCCCTCCTCCTGACCCGTACGGGCCGCTGGTCCTGATCCCCATGTCGGCCGGTCCCGGCGGTGACCCCCGCGTCGGCCGGTCCCGGCCGCCCGCGCGGCCGATGGCACAGTCGGGGCGCGGCGCGCACCGGTTTCCCCCGTCGTTAGGCCGTTCGGGTGATGTATGGCCGCATGCGGTCTGTCGCCGGGGCCCCGGTGATGCCACCCTTCCGTGCATGCGCGACAGGACGGGCGGTACGGCCGCCGCGACACGGCGGCGGGGAGCGGTGGCCGGGCTGGCCGTGGCCGCGGTCGTGATGGGGGCCGCGGCCTGCGAACCGGGCGGGGAGCGGACGATGTCGGCCGCCTCCGTCGCCAGGACCACCGAGCACACCGCGCAGAGCACCCTGGAGCGGATCGGATTCGACGTACGGCGGTTCACCTGTACGGCGACCCTGCCCGGCGAGGGCGGCCGGAGCGCGGCCCCCGCCGGTACGGCCGCGGCGACCGTCGCCTGTGAGGGCCGGACCCGCGACGACCGCCCGATCGCGGTCAAGGGGAAGGTCACGGACGAGACACCGGGCATCTGCGTACGCGGCGACCTCGACGCCCGGGTCGACGGGAAGCCGGTCTTCGAGGCCCGGTATCTGGGCCGCTGCGACAAGGGCAGGACCTACGCCCCCGTGACCCGGGAGGCCGGCGAGCGGACCGAGCCGACTCCCGCACGCAGCGGGAAGCGGACCGAGGAACGGCCGGACGACGGGACCAGGACCCGGATCAGGACCAGGACCGTCACCGAGACGGCGACGAAGACGGCGACGAAGACCGCCACCGAGACGGCGACGGTGACGGCGACCGTCACCGTGACGGCCACCCGGACCGCCGCCCCGGAGAACTGACCCCCGGCACCGGGGCCCGCACGTCCCGACCACGGTCGATACCATGCAGACGCTGACGACCAGTGGTGTCGAGGAGTCGAGAAGGAGCCGGGCATGGCGGGAGAACCGCAGGCGGACTGCCTGTTCTGCAAGATCGTGGCGGGGGAGGTGCCCGCGACGATCGTGCGGGAGACCGAACACGTCGTCGCCTTCCGCGACATCAACCCCCAGGCGCCCACCCACGTCCTGGTGATCCCCAGGGCGCACTACCCGGACGCCGCGTCCCTCGCCGCCGCCGCGCCCCACCTCGCCGCCGAAGTGCTGGCCGAGGCCGGGCAGGTCGCCGCCGACGAGAAGGCCGACCAGTACGGCTACCGGATCGTCTTCAACACCGGCGCGGGCGCCGGGCAGACCGTCTTCCACGCCCACGCCCATCTGCTCGGCGGACGCGGTCTCGCCTGGCCCCCCGGATAAACCGGACGGGCGGCGGACTCGGGCGGCGGGCTCGGGCGACGGGCGACGGGCTCGGGCGAACAGAAGGCAGTCATCGGGACAGGCAGGTCAGACATCGTGTCCGTACGCGAACTCGTGGTCCTCGGCACGGCGAGCCAGGTCCCCACCCGGCACCGCAACCACAACGGCTATCTGCTCCGGTGGGACGCCGAAGGGCTGCTGTTCGACCCCGGTGAGGGCACCCAGCGGCAGATGCTCCGCGCCGGGGTCGCCGCCCACGACATCAACCGGATCTGCGTCACCCACTTCCACGGCGACCACTCCCTCGGCCTCGCCGGAGTGATCCAGCGGATCAACCTCGACCGGGTCCCGCACGAGATCACCGCGCACTATCCGGCGAGCGGACAGCGGTTCTTCGAACGATTGCGGTACGCCACCGCCTACCGCGAGACGGTCTCCCTCACGGAGGGGCCCGTCGCCGCCGACGGGGCGATCGCCCGGACGCCCGCGTACACCCTCGAAGCCCGGCGGCTCTCCCACCCCGTCGAGTCCTACGGCTACCGGCTCGTCGAACCCGACGGACGCCGGATGCTGCCCGAGCGGCTCGCCGCGCACGGCATCGCGGGCCCCGACGTCGGACGGCTCGGACGGGAGGGCGCCATCGGCGGTGTCACCCTCGACGACGTGAGCGAGCCGCGACCGGGCCAGAAGTTCGCGTTCGTCATGGACACCCGGCTCTGCGACGGCGTCCACGCCCTCGCCGACGGCTGCGATCTGCTCGTCATCGAGTCGACCTTCCTCGACGAGGACGAACGGCTCGCCGTCGACCACGGCCATCTGACCGCGGGACAGGCCGCCCGGGTGGCCCGGGACGCGGGCGTACGCCATCTGGTGCTCACCCACTTCTCCCAGCGGTACCCGGACGCCGACGCGTTCGAACGCCAGGCGCGGGCCGCCGGATACGAGGGCGAACTCACCGTCGCCAAGGACCTCATGAGGATCCCGGTACCCAAACGCACCCGATGACCCCGGCCGCACTGCCCGCACTGCCCGCACCATCCGTACCACCCTCACCAGCTCAGAAAAGATCCGACCGTGCCGCTCCCCAAAGCCGAACTCCACCTCCACATCGAGGGCACCCTCGAACCCGAACTCGCCTTCGCGCTCGCGGAGCGCAACGGCGTCACCCTGCCCTACCGGGACACCGCCGAACTGCGCCGCGCCTACCTCTTCGAGGACCTCCAGTCCTTCCTCGACCTCTACTACGGACTCATGGCGGTCCTGCGCACCGAGGACGACTTCGCCGAACTCGCCGACGCCTATCTCGCCCGCGCCGCCGCACAGGGCGTCCGCCACGCCGAGATCTTCTTCGACCCCCAGGCCCACACCGCACGCGGCGTACCGCTGCCGACCGTCGTCGCGGGACTCACCCGGGCGCTGGACGCGGCACCGGAGCGCCACGGGATCTCCACCCGCCTCATCATGTGTTTCCTGCGGGACCAGTCGGCCGAGTCCGCCATGGAGACCCTCCGGGCCGCCCGGCCCCATCTGGACCGGATCACCGCCGTCGGCCTCGACTCGGCGGAAGTCGGCCACCCGCCGTCGAAGTTCAAAGACGTCTACGAGGCCGCGGCGGCGCTCGGACTGCGCCGCGTGGCCCACGCGGGCGAGGAGGGCCCGCCGTCGTACATCCATGAGGCGCTGGACGTCCTCGGCGTCGAACGGATCGACCACGGGCTGCGCTGCCTGGAGGACACCGACCTGGTGGACCGACTGGTCCGGGAGCGTATCCCGCTGACCCTCTGCCCGCTGTCCAACGTCCGGCTCCGGGCCGTCGACACACTGGAGGCCCACCCGCTGCCCCGGATGCTGGACGCCGGGCTGATGTGCACCGTCAACTCCGACGACCCCGCCTACTTCGGCGGATACGTCGGCGACACCTTCCACGCCGTACGCGAGGCGCTCGGCCTCGACCAGGAGCAGCTGCGCGAACTGGCCAGGAACTCCTTCCTGGCCGCCTTCCTCGACGACGACGAGGAGCGCAGGGCCCTGCTGCTCGCCGAAGTGGACGCGTACGACTTCGCCGCCGAGGACACCGCGACCGGCTGAGCCGCGACCCACCGCAGACACGGCCCGGGACCGGCCGGACGCGCCTCCCGCGCGCCGGCCGGTCCCCGCGACCGCTTATCGCGCGCCGGCCTCCCGGTGATCACCCCACCTCCCGGACGGGGATTTGGCAGACTGGCCGAATCTGCACCACGCACAGAAGCGGCAGGCACGGTGATCACCCGACACGGCGCACAGCACCCCGAACTCCCGCACTCCCCGAAGCACCGGGACGGCGGCTCCCCGACCGCGCGGAACGAGAGTCTGCTCGATCCGCTCGCCACCCTCAGGGCCCCCGGCGACCCGGCCTGCGACGTCTATCTGACGGGGACGGTCTTCCTCGACATCATCCTCACCGGGCTCGACTCGGCGCCCGTACGCGGCACCGAGTCCTGGGCCCGGGGCATGGGATCCAGCCCCGGCGGCGTCGCCAACATGGCCACCGCCCTCGCCCGGCTCGGCCTGCGCACGACCCTGGCCGCCGCCTTCGGCGACGACCACTACGGCGACTACTGCTGGGACGCGCTGGAACAGGGCGAGGGCATCGACCTCTCCCGGTCGCGGACCGTACCCGGCTGGCACTCCCCGGTGACCGTCTCCATGGCGTACGAGGGCGAGCGGACCATGGTCTCCCACGGCCACGAGGCCCCACCGCCCGACGTCCGGCACCACTGCCCGCCCGCCCGCGCCGCGGTGGCGTCCCTGGGCCCCGAGGGGGCGCCCTGGATCGCCGAGGCCGCCGCCGAAGGCACCCGGATCTTCGCGGACGTCGGCTGGGACGAGACGGGCCTGTGGGACCCCTCGCGCCTCGCCGACCTGGCGCACTGCGAGGCGTTCCTGCCCAACGCCGAAGAGGCCATGCGCTACACCCGCACCGACTGTCCCCGCCGCGCCGCCCACGCGCTCACCGCCTACGTACCGACAGCGGTCGTCACCCTCGGTGCCGAGGGCGCCTACGCCGTCGACGGCGCGACCGGCGCATGCGCCGAGGTCCCCGCGATCGCGGTCGAGGCGCTCGACCCCACGGGCGCCGGAGACGTCTTCGTCGCCGGATTCGTCACCGGCACCCTCGCCCAATGGCCCCTGGCCGACCGGCTGGCCTTCGCCGGACTGACCGCCGCGCTCTCCGTCCAGGAGTTCGGCGGATCGCTCTCCGCGCCCGCCTGGTGGGAGATCGCCGCCTGGTGGCGCTACGTCCAGGACGCCCCCCGGCAGGACCCCGCGGCACTGCGCCGCTACGCCTTCCTCGACGATCTGCTGCCCGCCCCCGCCAGCCCCCTGCCGCTGCGCCGGGCGGTCCCCACCATCGGCTTCCGCAACCCGGCCTGACCACCGGATCCCACGGCTCCCGGCCGGTCCCCGCCGCCCGGGAGCCGCCTCCGCCGGAAATGCCTCGGCCGTTGTCGGCGCCGCGTCGTAGGCTTGTGACCCAGAGGTTGTCGAGCGGCGAGAACCCTGCATCAGGAGGTAGGCGCAGGCCACAGAGCCGGCCCATGACTCAGACACCCACAGCACAGAACTCGAAGTCCGCGCGGCGCTCCCGGAGCGACGAGGCACGAGCCTTCTTCACCGTCCCGGCGAAACACCCCATGGTGACGGTCCTCGGCTCCGGCGACTCCCTGCTGCGCGTGATCGAGGCGGCTTTCCCGGCAGCCGATATCCATGTCCGGGGCAATGAGATCAGCGCCGTCGGCGTACCGGCCGAAGTCGCCCTGATCCAGCGCCTGTTCGACGAGATGATGCTCGTGCTCCGCACGGGACAGCCGATGACGGAGGACGCCGTGGAACGCTCGATCGCCATGCTCAGAGCGGAGGCGAACGGCGACGGCGACGGGACGGAGACCCCCGCGGAGGTGCTCACCCAGAACATCCTCTCCAGCCGCGGCCGCACCATCCGCCCCAAGACGCTCAACCAGAAGCGTTATGTCGACGCCATCGACAAGCACACGATCGTCTTCGGCATCGGCCCCGCGGGCACCGGCAAGACGTATCTCGCCATGGCGAAGGCGGTCCAGGCCCTCCAGTCCAAGCAGGTCACCCGGATCATCCTGACCCGCCCCGCCGTCGAGGCGGGCGAGCGCCTCGGCTTCCTGCCCGGCACCCTCTACGAGAAGATCGACCCCTATCTGCGCCCGCTCTACGACGCGCTGCACGACATGCTCGACCCGGACTCCATCCCCCGCCTGATGGCCGCCGGGACGATCGAGGTGGCACCGCTGGCCTACATGCGGGGTCGCAGTCTCAATGACGCTTTCATCATTCTGGACGAGGCCCAGAACACCAACCCCGAACAGATGAAGATGTTCCTCACCCGGCTCGGGTTCGACTCGAAGATCGTCATCACCGGTGACGTCACCCAGGTCGACCTCCCGAACGGCACCAAGAGCGGACTGCGTCAGGTGCAGGACATCCTCGACGGGGTGGAGGACGTCCACTTCTCGCGGCTCACGTCGCAGGACGTCGTCCGGCACCGGCTCGTCGGCCGTATCGTCGACGCGTACGAGAAGTACGACGGCCGCTCCGAGGAGCGCGCCGGCGGTGCGCACCAGCACGGCCGGCAGCATCCGCAGGACGGCCGAGGCTCCCACGGGAAGTAGTACGAACCAGACCATGTCGATCGACGTCAACAACGAGTCCGGAAGCGAGATCGACGAGCAGGCGGTGCTCGACATCGCCCGCTACGCCCTCGCCCGGATGCGCATCCACCCGCTCTCCGAACTGTCGGTGATCGTCGTGGACGCCGAAGCCATGGAGCAGTTGCACATCCAGTGGATGGACCTGCCGGGGCCGACCGATGTCATGTCCTTCCCGATGGACGAGCTCCGGCCGCCCGCCAAGGACGACGAGGAGCCCCCCCAGGGGCTCCTCGGGGACATCGTGCTCTGCCCCGAGGTCGCCAAACGGCAGGGTGAGGAGTCCCCGACGAAGCACTCCATGGACGAGGAGCTCCAGCTGCTCACCGTCCACGGGCTGCTCCATCTGCTGGGGTACGACCACGAAGAGCCCGACGAGAAGGCCGAGATGTTCGGACTGCAGGGCGCGATCGTCGACGGCTGGCGCGCCGAGCGGGGGATCACCGGTCCCTCCCCGGCCCCGACCGTGTCATGAGCGGCCCGTTGATCGCCGGGGCGGTCCTGCTGGTCGTCGTCGCCTGGCTGGCGGCCTGTGCGGAGGCCGGGATCGCCCGGGTCTCCAGCTTCCGGGCCGCCGAGGCGCTGCGCTCGGGGCGGCGCGGGGCCGCCAAGCTGGCGCAGGTCGCCGCCGACCCGACCCGCTATCTCAATGTCGCCCTGCTGGTGCGGGTCGCCTGCGAGATGGCGGCCGGGGTCCTGGTGACCTATGTCTGCCTCCGGGAGTTCCCCGAGACCTGGGAGGCGCTGGCCGTCGCCATCGCCGTGATGGTCCTGGTGTCGTACGTGGCGGTGGGGGTGTCCCCGCGCACCATCGGCCGGCAGCATCCGCTGAGCACGGCCACGGCCGCCGCCTATGTCCTGCTGCCGCTCGCCCGGATCATGGGCCCGATCCCGCAGCTGCTGATCCTGCTGGGCAACGCCCTCACCCCCGGCAAGGGCTTCCGCAAGGGGCCGTTCGCCTCGGAGGCCGAGCTGCGGGCCCTGGTGGACCTGGCCGAGCAGGAGTCCCTGATCGAGGACGACGAGCGCCGGATGGTGCACTCGGTCTTCGAGCTGGGCGACACCCTCGTCCGGGAGGTGATGGTGCCGCGGACCGACCTGGTCTGCATCGAGCGGCACAAGACCGTCCGCCAGGCGCTCACCCTGGCGCTGCGCTCCGGCTTCTCCCGGATCCCGGTGACCGGCGAGAACGAGGACGACGTCGTGGGCGTGGTCTATCTCAAGGACCTGGTCCGCAAGACGCATGTCAACCGGGACGCGGAGAACGACGTGGTCTCCACCGCGATGCGGCCCGCGGTCTTCGTGCCCGACACCAAGAACGCGGGCGATCTGCTCCGGGACATGCAGCAGAAGCGGAACCATGTCGCCGTCGTCATCGACGAGTACGGGGGCACGGCCGGGATCGTCACCATCGAGGACATCCTGGAGGAGATCGTCGGCGAGATCACCGACGAGTACGACCGTGAGCTGCCGCCCGTGGAGGATCTGGGCGCGGGCCGGTTCCGGGTCACCGCCCGGCTCGACATCGGGGACCTCGGCGAGTTGTACGGGGTGGGCGCGCTCGACGACGAGGACGTGGAGACCGTCGGCGGGCTGCTGGCCAAGGCGCTGGGCCGGGTACCGATCGCGGGCGCCACGGGCCGGGTGGAGCTGCCCGACGGACGGTCGCTGCGGCTGACGGCCGAGTCCCCGGCCGGGCGGCGGAACCGGATCGTCACGGTCCTGGTGGAGCCCGTCGCGGCGGCGCTGGGCGAGGAGTCGGCGGCGTGAGCGGGCGCGGGATGGGACCGGCCGGAGTGCGGGCGTTCTGTCTCGGCTTCAACGACGCCGTGGAGGAGTTCCCCTTCGGGGACGAGGTCGCCGTCTTCAAGGTGGCGGGGAAGGTCTTCGCCCTGGGGTGGCTGGACCGGCCGCCGCTGCGGATCAACCTCAAGTGCGAGCCGGAGAACGCGCTCCGGCTGCGCGCCGAACATCCGGAGATCGTCCCCGGCTACCACATGAACAAGCGCCACTGGAACACGGTGACGGTCGGCGGGCTGCCGCCGCGGCTGGTCCGGGAGCTGATCGAGGACTCGTACGACCTGGTGGTCGCGGGTCTGCCGCGGGCCGTCCGGCTCCGGCTCGACCGGCCGTGACACGGCCTATGCTCGGGGCATGACGCAGAGCAGCGATTCGCCGGGCGCCGGGATCGACCCCGAGGACCGGAAGATCATCACACTGGCGCGGAGCGCGCGGGCCCGTAACGGGGCGGCCGAGGGCGCCGCCGTACGGGACGAGACCGGGCGGACGTACGTCGCGTCGACGGTGGAGCTGCCGTCGCTGCGGCTGAGCGCGCTGCGGACGGCGGTCGCGATGGCCGTGGCGAGCGGCGCGCGGTCGCTGGAGGCGGCGGCGGTGGTGACGGCGGCCGGCGGCGCGGTCTCCGACGAGGACCGGGCGGCGGTACGGGACCTGGGCGGCACCGGCACCCCGGTCCTGCTGGCGGGCCCCGACGGCGCCCTCGTGGAGGCGGCCCCGGCCGGTTGACCGGCCGGGACCTTTTCCGGCCGACCGAGCCTCCGGGGCCCATGGGCCCCGGCCCGCGCCTCCCGGTCCCGGTGGGGGACCCGCGCCGTGTTGCCGTCCCTTCACGGACCGCCCCCGGCCCCCCCCGTCGACCCCGGGCCGGAGGCCCCCGGCCCGGCCTGATGTCCTCGCGGACCGAAACCCCCTGAGAAATCAAGGGGATCCTTCTTGCAATCCCCGGCCGGTTGCGCCTCAATGAACAGCAGCTCGACCGACGGATCGTCAGATCCACCGTGACGGCCCGGTCCGGGACCCGAGAGCCACGGGTCCCTGCCGGCTCGGGCCGTCGTCTTCCGCCGCGCGGCGTGCGCACCCCGCCCGCGGTGTCCACCGGCGATCCACGCACACCCTTGTGACCGCGGCCCTCGGCGCGGTGTACCCGTACACGCAGGTGACGATCCGATCCGTGCCGCTCCGGGGCGGCACGCGCCGGGACGCCGCCCGGTCCCGGGTGCCCGTAAGCGGTGGGCCGTACCGACGATCCCCCCACGGGGAAGTGGAAAGGGGTACCCATGCGAGGCAGCAGAGGCAGCGGCATCGGAGGCGGTAGGGGCAGAGGCAGGGGCCGTACCGCCGCGGTCGGTTCGGCGGTGGTGGGGGCGCTGGCGGCCCTGTCGCTGGCGTACGCGCCCGCCGCCGGGGCGGTCACCCCGACCCTGGCGACGGCGGACTACGACTGCGGCACCTGGGGCGGCGGCCAGGCCAGGCTGACCGCGACCCAGGACGGGACGCGGGCCACCATGACCCTGCGGTCCGCCGTGAAGACGCCGGTCGCGGTGGCCGCCGACACCATCAACGCGACGCTCACCTTCGCCAAGGCGGGCGGGGGTACGAAGGCGTTCACCGGGATGCGGAACCCGGCGCTCCCGGCGTTCGGTTCGGTGGTGATCGGGCCGCTGTCGGCCACGGTCGCGCCCGGTGACAGCCTCAACTCGTACTTCGCGGGACCGGCCCTGACGATGACGATCTTCGGGTTCCCGGTGAGCTGTGACGCGGTGACCTCCCAGTCGCCGGGGCCGTTCGTGTTCTGACCGGCCGCCCGGGGCCGCCCGCTCGCGCGGCGGCCCCGGGCACGTACCACTTCCACCGCCCCCGTCCGGGCGCCACCGCCGGACGGGGGCGGCGCGTTGCGCTCCGGCGGCCGGATCTTGACAGTATCTGATGGGTCATCAGTCAACGGGTCCCGTCCGCCTTGACTTCTTCCGGCCACCGCTCGTCAATGGCCGTCCGTCAGTCGCGGAGCCCCCCGGCGCCCGAGGCCTCCGGGACGTCCCGGGCCCGGCCCCCGGGCGTCCCGGGCCCGCCGCGGCCTTCCGAAGGAGGCACCCCATGGCCCCTGCCATCCGGACCAGCGGGCGAAGACCACCCGCCCGACGGGCCACCGGCCGGCTCCGGTGGGGCGCGGCGCTCGGCGGCGCCGCGCTCCTGGCGTCCACCGTCGCGCTCTCCGCGCCCGCGAGCGCGACCACCGCCGCCGTACCGGTGGACTTCGCGACCCGCTGCGTCCCGCCCCCGATCGCCGGGCTTCCGCCCATCAACGGCACCACCACCGCCGAGATCACCGTCGACAACGCGACGCCCCGGGTCGGCGACACCGTCACGGTGACGTACAAGGTCACCAGACCCGCCGCGAGCAACCCGGTCGATCTCGCCCTGCCCGCCGACATCATGACGCCCACCGGCAAGGTCGTCGTCGGCGGCGCCCAGTCCGGCGTCCTCACGGTCGCCGGGCCGAAGAAGAACCCGCCCGTGCCCGGCAAGGGGGAGTTCCCGCCGTTCTCGATGACCGGGACGTTCACGGTCACCGCGGCCGGTTCGATCACCCTCGCCCCCGGCGACTACAACATCCACACCAGCTACATCATGGAACTGGACACCCCCTGTACGGTCTCCAACCCGCCCGCCCCCGTCTCGCGGACGATCGTCGCCACCGAGCGGCCCGGCGCCAACGAGCGCGCCATCGCCCTCGGTACGGCGTCCGGGAAGCCCGGTGAGCGGGTCACCGTCACGGGGAGCAGGTTCACCCCGCTCGCCGACATCACCGTCGCCGGACGGGCCGGGGCGGCCGAGACCGCCGACCGGATGACCTTCACGGCGGACGCCGAGGGCGGCTTCACCGCCCGGCTCAAGGTCAACGACAAGGCGACCACCGGGGTCGTCGCCTACGAGGGCGCGGCCTGGACCGCCGACAAGGGCGCGGGCCCGGCCGCGTACACCGTGATCGACGACACCCCGCTGCCGCGGAACAGCCAGAAGCTGACGGCCTCCGTGACCGCGGGCACCCTGTCGATGACCCAGGAGGGCGACGCCGTCCAGCTCTCCGCCGTGGACTTCGGTACGGGCGGCGCGGCCACCGGCGATCTGCGGAAGGTGACGGTCAAGGACTTCCGCGGCGGCCCCGCGGGCTGGTCCCTCACCGGCAAGGTCACCGACTTCACCGGACCCGGCGGCAAGATCGACGCCGGGGCGCTCGGCTGGACCCCGGCCTGCGCCACGAAACCGGGCAGCCCCAGTACCTGTGTCCCGGGCTCGGCCGGGACCGTCGGCGGCCAGGGCGCGACCCTCGCCTCCGCCCCCGACGGAGCACTGACCGGCGGCGAGTTCACCGTGGACGCGCGGCTGTCGCTCGACGTCCCCGCGTTCACCGCGCCCGGCGCCTACTCCGGGGTGCTCACACTCACCCTCACCTGACCGCCCGGCGGCCCGGGCGCGCACCCGCCCGGCCGCCCCGATCCCGGGGGTCCGCACCCATGATCCGGCTGTCCCCTTTTCCGTCCCCTTCCCCTTCCCCGTCCCCGTCCCGCGCCGCCCGGCGCCGTGTCCTTCCGCCCGGTGTGCTCGCCGCCGCCCTCGCCCTGGTGCTGCTGCCCGCCCCCGGCCCGGCCCGCGCCGCCGAGAACGCCGAATGGTCCGTGTACCCCGTCGCCTCCGTACCCGGCGGCCGGCCCTACTTCCATCTCGCGGCGGCCCCCGGCACCACCGCCGGCGACCGGGTCACCCTCACCAACAAGACCGCGGCGCCCCTCACCTTCCGGCTGTACGCGGCCGACGCCTACAACACCGAGCGCGACGGCGGCTTCGCCGTCCGGGCCGTGACCGAGCGGCAGCGCGGCATCGGCGCCTGGGCCAGGCCCGCCCGGGAGCGGGTCACCGTCCCCGCGCGCGGCTCCGTCACCGTCCCGTACACCCTGACCGTGCCCGAGGACGCCGAACCCGGCGACCACGCGGGCGCGCTCGTCGCCCTCGACGAGCGGATCAGCCGCTCCGGCGGTCCCGTCGACATCGGCGTCCGCCGGGCGGTGGGCGCCCGGATCCATCTGCGGGTGGAGGGACCGGCCGTGCCCGCGCTCTCGGTCGAGGATCTGCGGCTCGCGCACCACCGCCCGCTGCTGCCCGGCACCGGCGACAGCACCGCCGTGATCTCGTACACCCTCCACAACCGCGGCAATGTGACCCTCAACCCCCGGGTCGAGCTGGCGGCCGAGGGGCTCTTCGGCCGCGATCTGCTGGCCCGGCGGCTGACGGCCGTCCCCGCCGAGCTGCTGCCCCGGCAGAAGGTCCGGCTCACGGAGCGCTGGCGGGGCGCGCCGCACACCGAATGGGGCGAGGTACGGCTCACCGCCACGGCGCAGGGCGTCCGGGAGTCCGCAGGAGTGTCGTACGTCGCCCTGCCCTGGGTCGCCGCCCTGGTCCTGGCCGTCCTGGGCGGGGGCGCCGGGGTGTGGCTCCGGGTTCGCCGGAGGGCCGGTCATGCCGGGGATACGGCCTGAGGACCACCCCGCCGGAGGTCCCCGGAGTGCGGCTTCCGGGGGGTCCGGCGGGGGAGCGGGTACGGAGGGCGCGCGCATCGGGGAGAATGAGCGCATGAGCGTCAGTACCCAGTCCACCGAGTCCGTTCCCCACCGGGCGGGCTTCGCCTGCTTCGTCGGCCGCCCCAACGCGGGCAAGTCGACCCTCACGAACGCTCTGGTCGGCCAGAAGGTGGCGATCACCTCCAACCGGCCCCAGACCACCCGGCACACCGTGCGGGGCATCGTGCACCGCCCCGAGGCCCAGCTGATCCTGGTCGACACCCCCGGCCTCCACAAGCCGCGAACCCTGCTCGGCGAGCGGCTCAACGACGTCGTCCGCACCACCTGGGCCGAGGTCGACGTGATCGGTTTCTGTCTGCCCGCCGACCAGAAGCTGGGCCCCGGCGACCGCTTCATCGCCAAGGAGCTGGCGGGGATCAGGAAGACCCCGAAGGTCGCCATCATCACCAAGACGGACCTGGTGGACTCCAAGACCCTCGCCGAGCAGCTCGTCGCCGTCGACCTGCTCGGCAAGGAGCTGGGCTTCGAGTGGGCCGAGATCATCCCGGTCTCGGTGGTGGGCGGCAAGCAGGTGCAGCTCGTCGCCGATCTGCTGACCCCGCTGATGCCCGAGGGCCCGCCGCTCTACCCCGAGGGCGACCTCACCGACGAGCCCGAGCAGGTCATGGTCGCCGAGCTGATCCGGGAGGCGGCGCTGGAGGGCGTCCGGGACGAGCTGCCGCACTCCATCGCGGTCGTGGTCGAGGAGATGATCCCCCGCGAGGACCGGCCGAAGGACCGCCCGCTGCTGGACATCCACGCCAACCTCTACATCGAGCGGTCCAGCCAGAAGGGGATCATCATCGGCCCCAAGGGCGCCCGGCTCAAGGAGGTCGGCTCCAAGTCGCGCAAGCACATCGAGGCGCTGCTCGGCACCCCGGTCTATCTCGATCTGCACGTCAAGGTCGCCAAGGACTGGCAGCGCGACCCCAAGCAGCTCCGCAAGCTCGGTTTCTGACCGCCGCCGCGACCGCTTCCCGCCGCGACCGCTCCCCGCCGGGGGCCGTCGCCGGGGGCCGTCAGGCGCCCTCGCGCAGGACCCGGGAGACCAGCCGCCGCTGGGCGGCGGTGAGCCGGGGTTCGGCGGTGTGGACGGTCCGCCCGTCGACGGTGATCTCGTACGCGAACCCGTCCGGCACCCCGGCCCGGGCCGGGCCCGCCGAAGCGGCCTCCTCGACCGCCGCGCGGGCGAGGGCGCCCCACTCGGCCGCGTCGGGGCGTCCTGTGGTGTCGACCGTGGCGAGACGCTCGATCCCGGCGAAGCCGCCGGTGCGCCGGATCTGGATACGCATGACATCCGTTCTAGTACGGATCCGGGCGGGGCTCCAGTACGGATCCGGGCCGGGACGCCGGTACGGATCCGGGCCGGGACGCCGGTACGGATTCCGGCGGGGCTCCCGTACCGGCTCGGGCGGGGCGGTGCCGGACCGCCCCGCCCGGATTCGTACCGCCCGGATCCGTACCGCCCGCCGGTTCAGGAGGTCGGCACTCCCACCGTCGACCACGCCTTCAGCACGCCCTCGACCTCGTCCCCGCCGTCGCCGTAGCGGGCCCTGGCCGCGGCCACGGTCAGCCGGGCGAACTCGTCGAAGCGGGCGTCCTGCGTCAGCTCGCCGCCGGTGAGGGTGTCGTACCAGATCTGTCCGGCCCGCTCCCACGACTTGCCGCCCAGCTCGGTGGCGAGGAGGTAGAAGGCGTGGTTGGGGATGCCGGAGTTGATGTGGACGCCGCCGTTGTCCCGGCCGGTGCGGACGTAGTCGTCCATCGTCGCGGGCTGCGGGTCCTTGCCGAGGACGTCGTCGTCGTACGCGGTCCCCGGCGCCTTCATACTGCGCAGCGCGACCCCGGTGACCGCGGGCGCCAGCAGGCCCTCGCCGATCAGCCAGTCGGCCTGCTCGGCGGTCTGGCCGAGGACGTACTGCTTCACCAGGGCGCCGAAGACGTCCGACACGGACTCGTTGAGCGCGCCGGACTGGCTGAAGTACTCCAGGTTGGCGGTGTACTGGGTCAGTCCGTGGGCCAGCTCGTGCGCGATCACGTCGACCGGGATGGAGAAGTCGAGGAAGATCTCGCCGTCGCCGTCGCCGAAGACCATCTGGGAGCCGTCCCAGAAGGCGTTGCCGTACTCCTCGTCGTAGTGGACGCTGGCGTCCAGCGGCAGCCCGGCGTCGTCGAGGGAGTTGCGGCCGTACGACTTCAGCAGCAGCTCGAAGGTGGCGCCGAGGCCCGCGTAGACCCGGTTGACGGTGGCGTCCTTGCCCGGCTGGTCGCCCTCGCCGCGGACCTTGCGGCCCGGCAGCACGGTGCGGTTCCGGCAGTCGTAGATCGTGCGGTTCGGCTCGGCGTCCTCCGCCGCGACCGCGGCGCCGGCGGCGGCCGCGAAGCCGCGGACCGTGGTGATCCGGCGCCGGGTCCGCTGGGCGGCGTCGCGTTCCAGGGTGCGCAGGGCGCGGTCGGCGATCCGCGCGTTCTCGGCCCGGGCGAGTTTGTCGAGCAGATGCGGCGGGACGACGGTGCAGAAGACGGTGTGGAATGCCATGGAACGCAATGTGACACCGGGGCACGGACCTGTCACTAGCCGCGAGCGGTATTAGTGAAATGGAGTGAAGGGCCCCGTTTCGCGCTGACGGAACGGGCGCCCCCGCGTCCTTCGGAGCGCCCCCGGAAGGACCCCGTCGGCGGTCATCCGGAATCCCGCATACTGATACGGGGCGGCGGGCGTCCGGTCCGTCGGATATGCTCCCCGGCATCATGCGTTTCGGGCTGCTTCTTCTTAGCTGCCGCGGCGAGGGCCTGTAGTCGTAGGCCGACCCCCTCCCCGCGGGACAAGCTGCTGCTTCGAACCGTCGGCCGGTCGATTTTCCACCGGATCCCGAGGAGCCCGCGCACATCATGACCGACGCCGCCATCGGCCGCCCCACGCCGATCACCACCGCCACCCACGCCCAGCAGCCGTCCGGGATGCCGATCCACAAGTACGGACCGTACGAGGCCGTGGCCATCCCCGACCGCACCTGGCCGGACAACCGCATCACCAAGGCGCCCCGCTGGCTCTCCACCGATCTGCGCGACGGCAACCAGGCGCTGATCGACCCGATGTCCCCGGCGCGCAAGCGGGCGATGTTCGATCTGCTGGTCCGGATGGGCTACAAGGAGATCGAGGTCGGCTTCCCGTCCTCCGGTGAGACCGACTTCGCCTTCGTCCGCTCGATCATCGAGGACGGCGCGATCCCCGAGGACGTGACGATCTCCGTCCTCACCCAGGCGCGCGAGGAGCTGATCGAGCGCACCGTCGAGTCCCTGAAGGGCGCCCGCCGGGCGACCGTGCATCTGTACAACGCCACCGCCCCCACCTTCCGCCGGGTCGTCTTCCGCGGCTCGAAGGACCAGGTCAAGCAGATCGCGGTGGACGGCACCCGGCTGGTGATGGAGTACGCGGAGAAGCTGCTGGGGCCCGAGACGGTCTTCGGCTACCAGTACAGCCCGGAGATCTTCACCGACACCGAGCTGGACTTCGCGCTGGAGGTCTGCGAGGGCGTCATGGACGTCTGGCAGCCCGAGGACGGCCGCGAGATCATCCTGAATCTGCCGGCCACCGTCGAGCGGTCCACCCCGTCCACGCATGCCGACCGCTTCGAGTGGATGTCGCGGCACCTGTCCCGGCGGGAGTACGTCTGTCTCTCCGTGCACCCGCACAACGACCGCGGCACCGCCGTCGCCGCCGCCGAGCTGGCCGTCATGGCGGGCGCCGACCGGATCGAGGGCTGTCTGTTCGGCCAGGGCGAGCGCACCGGCAACGTCGACCTGGTGACCCTGGGCATGAACCTGTTCTCCCAGGGCGTCGACCCGCAGATCGACTTCTCGCAGATCGACGAGATCCGCCGGACCAGCGAGTACTGCAACCAGATGGAGATCCACCCGCGCCACCCCTACGCGGGCGACCTCGTCTACACCGCCTTCTCCGGCTCCCACCAGGACGCCATCAAGAAGGGTTTCGACGCGCTGGAGGCGGACGCCGCCGCGGCCGGGAAGACCGTCGACGACATCGAGTGGAACGTCCCGTATCTGCCGATCGACCCCAAGGACGTCGGCCGGTCGTACGAGGCCGTGATCCGGGTCAACTCCCAGTCCGGCAAGGGCGGGATCGCGTACGTCCTGAAGAACGACCACAAGCTGGACCTGCCGCGCCGGATGCAGATCGAGTTCTCGCGGATCATCCAGGCGAAGACGGACGCGGAGGGCGGGGAGGTCACCCCGGCCGACATCTGGACCGTCTTCCAGGACGAGTACCTGCCCAACCCGGGCAACCCGTGGGGCCGGATCCGGCTGCGCTCCGGCCAGTCCACCACCGACACCGACGGCGTGGACACCCTGACCGTGGAAGCGGTCGTCGACGGCGCGGACACCGTACTGACAGGCTCCGGCAACGGCCCGATCTCCGCCTTCTTCGACGCGCTGCAGGCCGTCGGGATCGACGCCAGGCTGCTCGACTACACCGAGCACACCATGAGTGAGGGCGCGTCGGCGCAGGCCGCCTCGTATATCGAGTGCGCCATCGACGGCAAGGTGCTGTGGGGCATCGGGATCGACGCGAACACCACCCGGGCGTCCCTGAAGGCAGTCGTATCGGCGGTGAACCGGGCCGGGCGCTAGCCCGGACCCCGGGCCTGTGATCCCGGGGGTCGCGGCCGCCGCCCGTTGTGAGCGGGCACCCGGTACGCACCGGCCGTAGGCGGACCGCGCGCCGGCCGTGGTCACCGCTCGTCCGTCCGTCCGATCCGCCATCACCCGGCCGGGAGCCCCCGGACCGCCCCCCTCGTGTCACCGCAGCTCGGGAGGGGAGCCGGTCCGGGGGCTTCGTCGTCGGTATCCGGCCATGTGCGGACCGGTGCGCTCCGGGGTGCTGACGTGCCGCCGTCCGTGTGGCTAACATCACGCCAACACGGCTGTGCCGTGGCACAGCGATGCCCGTGGGCGCAGGCCGGCGGGGGAGGCCGGCGGAGGTGCGACGAGGTGCGGACGGACCGGGGTGTATTCGGTCGACGGTTGTGGGTCTGCGGCGTTTCCACCGCGTGGAACACGGTCGGTGACGGCGAGTTCTTCTGCGCCGCCTGCGGCGGCGACCGCAACTACCGGCGCCGGACGGGGCGCCGCAGGTTCACCCTGCTGGGGATCCCGCTGCTGCCGCGCGGTTCGGCGGGGCCCGTCGTCGAATGCGCCTCCTGCCACGGCCACTTCGGTATGGACGTCCTCGACCACCCCACGACGGCGCGGTTCTCCGCGATGCTGCGGGACGCCGTGCACACGGTCGCGCTCG
Organism: Streptomyces sp. NPDC059248; assembly: GCF_042753905.1. NCBI lineage: Bacteria > Bacillati > Actinomycetota > Actinomycetes > Kitasatosporales > Streptomycetaceae > Streptomyces > Streptomyces sp. NPDC059248. The sequence goes on from NZ_JBHYZV010000024.1 coordinate 27,344, forward strand.
CGGTCCTCGCGTCCGGCGGCACGGAGTCCCGGCCGGTCCGCGAGACCGCGGTCGCCACGGTGCGTGCCGCGGGGCTCCACGACTGTACGGAGGACCAGCTCACCGGGTTGATCGAGGCCCTCGCCGCCGACACCGGGCGCTTCATCAGCGACACCGGGCCGTGCGGGGCCGCCCTCGCCATCGAACTCCACGAGGCGCTGGAACCCCTCGCGCCGCATCTCGCCCCGGCCGGCCGGGAGTCGATCGTGCTCCAGGGCGCGCGGATCGCCCTCGCGGACGGCCCGTACACCCCGGCGGAGCGCGAGGTCCTCACTACGGTCGGCACCGCCTTGCAGCTGCCGCCGGCCGACACGGTGAGGCTCCTGAGCACGGCCCGCTCCTTGTCCCCTTGACCCTCCGGGTCCGGCTCCCCGGCATCTGCGGAGATCCCTCCCGTCGCTGCCGTCCGCGCCTTGTGCCTGGCTTGTCGCGCAGTTCCTCGCGCCCCTGAAAGCCCTTGGTGGCCCGGCACTCCGAAATGGGGCACAAAATCAGCGGCGGTGGGGGAGCAGTGTGAGGATCAGGGCGGCGGCCGCGGCGACGAGTGCGGCCGCCGTGCGGAGGGCGAAGGAGAAGCCCTCGGCGGCCGCGAGGCCCACCAGTGCCGCGATTCCCACCGCCCCGCCGATCTGCTGGACCGAGCCGAGCAGCGCCGACGCCAGGCCCGCGTCCCGCTCCGTGGTGTCCGCGACGGCCGCGATCGCCAGGGCGGGGAAGCCGAGGCCCGAGCCCAGGGCCGCCACCAGTACCCCGGGCGCGATCCCCGTCGCGTACGCGCTGTCCGCCGTGATGCCCGAGAGCATCAGCAGTCCGGCCGCGCTCACCAGGAACGACACGATCAGCGGCGATCGCACGCCGTACCGGGCCACCGCCCATGAGGAGAGCCGGACGCCGGTCAGCACCCCCACCGCGTACGGCAGATACGCGAGCCCCGCCTTCAACGGCCCGTACCCCAGGACGTTCTGGAGGTGCAGCATCACCAGGAACGACATGGCGAAGAACGCGGCCGTGAACAGCAGCGCCGCCACCAGGGACACCGCCCGCGACCGCCGCGCGGGGAACGCGAGCGGCACCAGCGGGTCCGCCGTCCGCGCCTCCACCGCCAGGAACGCCCCGCCCAGCGCCGCGGCGAGCGCCAGCGGTACGACGGCGTACCCGTCCCAGCCGTGTTCGGCGCCCCGCAGCAGTCCGTGGACCAGGGCCAGCAGCGCGCCCGTCCCGAGCAGCGCGCCGGGCACGTCGATCCGGGCCCGGCGCTCCGGCCGTCCGCCCGCGGGCAGCAGCCTCGGCGCCATCAGCAGCGCCGCCGCCGCGATCGGCAGATTGATCAGGAACACCCACCGCCACGACAGCAGATCCGTCACCACCCCCGAGATCACCAGTCCGGTCGTCCCGCCGAGCGCGGCCACCCCGCCCCAGACGCCCATCGCCTTCGCCCGCTCGCCCTCGCCCGGATACATCAGGGTGATCAGCGACATCGCGGCCGGGCTGGCCAGTGCCGCGCCCGTGCCCTGCGCGAACCGGCCCGCCACCAACTGCCACGGCTCCTGGGCCAGTCCGCAGAGCAGACTCGCCGCCCCGAACAGCGCCACCCCGGCGATGAAGACCTCCCGGCGGCCCAGCAGATCGGCCGCCCGGCCGCCGACCAGCAACAGGGCGCCGAAGGCGAGGAAGTAGGCGTTCACCACCCACGCCAGACCCGCCGTACCGAAGCCGAGATCGTCCCGGACGGTGGCCAGCGCGACGTTCACGACCGAGTCGTCGAGGACGAGCATGAAGTGGATGAAGGAGAGCAGCACGAGCGCGGCGGTACGCCGTCCGCCCGTGGTGACCTGGGCTGTTGTCGTCATACGCCGACGCTATGCAGCCCGCTCGAAGGCCGCGATACGCTACCGGGACAGGTGATAGCGCGTTGGGGACAAGGCCGCGCGTCCGGACGGAGGCACCCTCGTGGATCTGCCCGCACCCTGCCCCGCCCCGGACGGCGCCGGCGCGATCGTCGTCGGCAGCTTCCCGATCCTCTCCGGCGAGTGGTTCCCCGACCACAGCCACGACCGGCACCAGCTCGCCTGGAGTCGCCGCGGCGTCATCGGCGTCGCCGTCGGCGACACCTACTGGGTCCTGCCGCCCACCCGCGCCCTGTGGATCCCCGCCGGGGTCGTCCACCGGCCGGGCGCCACCCGCGGGGCTCTGCTCAGCTCCCTCTACCTCACCCCCGACCGCTGCGCCGTCGACTGGACCGAGCCCACCGCCGTCGCCGTCGACGGCCTCCTCGCCCGGCTGATCGTCCATCTCGGCCGCGACGATCTCGCCGCCGACGCCAGGCTGCGCGCGGAAGCCGTCGTACCGGATCTGCTGCGTCCCCTGCCCGCCGCGCCCATCGACGTCCCCGCGCCCACCGACGCCCGGGTACGGGCCGTGGCCGACGCCCTCGCCGCCGATCCCGCCGACCCGCGCGGACTCGACGCCCACGCCCGCGCCGTCGGCGTCAGCCGCCGTACCCTCACCCGGCTGTTCGCCGCCGACACCGGCATGAACTTCGACCGCTGGCGCACCCATGCCCGGCTGCGGGCGTCCCTGCCGCTGCTCGCCGAGGGGCAGCCGGTGTCCCGGGTCGCCCACGCCGTCGGCTACGCCACCGCCAGCGCGTTCCTCGCCGCGTTCAAGAGGACCGTCGGCACCTCCCCGAGCCGCTATCTCAACGGCGGCCCGTACGACGGGGCCTGACGGTACTTCCGGCGCCTACTCCCCCGGGAGTAACGGGGGACCCGTTGCGCCCCCGGCAGTACGTGTCATCTCGCCCCCCGGCGGGACGAGGAGACCCGTCCGGCGGCGGGAGGGTGGGGCTGTAGCCCGCGCACCCGAACGCCGTACGAAGGGGGAACCGCAATGAGGTCCACCGTCCCGCAGCACACCACAGGCCGGGCCGGTCCACCGGGACCCGGCACCACCCCCACCCCCGGCGAACGGCGCCGCCGCCGGGCCCTGCCCTGGGCCGTCGTCCTGCTGTGGCTGGCCGTCGTCGCGGTCGTCCTGCCCTTCGCGGGCAAGATGGAGGAGGTCCAGCGCGACAACATCGTGGACTATCTGCCCGCCGACGCGGACTCCACCCAGGTCGCGAGGATCGAACAGAGCCTGCCCGGCGGCGAGACCACCGAAGTCGTCCTCGTCTACGGCCGCGACGGCGGACTGCGTCCCGAGGACCGCGCCGCCGTCGAGCGGCAGGCCGCGTCCTTCGCCGCCGAACACCGGCTGGTGACCCCGCCGAAGCCGGTGCCGTCCGCGGACGGCACGACCCTCATGGTGCCGATCGCCAGCAACGAGCCCGGCAACGAGGAGGAGAGACGACTCGCCTTCGTCGAGGACGTCCGCGCCGCCTTCTCCGGCACCGGCGGACTCACCGTCGACGTCGGCGGGCCCGCCGCCCTGGAGAGCGATATGGACGAGGTCTTCTCCAGCATCGACGGCACCCTGATGATCGCGACCGTCGCCGTGGTGACGATCCTGCTGATCCTCACCTACCGCAGCCCGTTCCTGTGGCTGGTGCCCCTGGTCACCGTCGGGGTCGCCGCCCTGCTCACCCGCGGGGTGATCTACGGACTCGTCCAGGGCTTCGATCTCACCGTCACCAGCCAGAGCGCGGGCGTCATGACCGTCCTCGTCTTCGGCGCGGGCACCGACTACGCCCTGCTGCTGATCGCCCGCTACCGTGAGGAACTCCGCCGCCATCCGCGGCCGTACGACGCCATGGCCGCCGCCCTGCGCGGCTGCGGACCCGCCGTCCTCGCCTCCTCCGGCACCGTCGCAGCCGGACTGCTCTGCCTGCTGGCCGCCGACCTCAACAGCGCCCGGGGACTCGGCCCGGTCGGCGCCGTCGGGGTGGTGGCAGCGCTGGTCGCCATGCTGACCCTGCTGCCCGCCCTGCTCGTCCTCCTCGGACGGCGCGTCTTCTGGCCGCTGATCCCCGCCCACGGCACCGAACCGCCCCGGGGCAGGTCCCTTTTCGCCGCCATGGGCAGCTCCGCCGGGCGCCGTCCGCTCGCCGTCCTCGTCACCGGCGGAGTCGTGCTGGGCGCGCTGGCGCTGGGCGCGTTCAACCTGCCCGGCGGGATCAAGACCGAGGACTCCTTCACCGAGAAGCCCGAGTCCGTCGTCGCGATGCAGCGCCTCGCCGACGCCTTCCCCGACCGCAGCAGCCGCCCCATCGCCGTGATCGCGCCCACCGACCGCGCCGACGAGGTCGCCGCGAAGGCCAGGGCCCGGGACGGGGTGGCCGCCGTGGAACGCGGCCGCAGCGCCGAGGGCTGGACCGAGATCGCCGTCTTCGCCGATGACGCCCCCCAGTCGGCGGGCGAGACCGCGACCATCAAGGGGCTCCGCGCCGACCTCGGCGGGACGGCCCACGTCGGCGGGGAGAGCGCGCAGGAGATCGATCTGGCGGCCACCAACGAACGCGACCTGAAGGTCGTCATCCCACTCGTCCTCGGCGCCGTCCTGCTGATCCTCGTCGTCCTCCTGCGCTCGGTCGTCGCCGCGCTCGTCCTCGGCGCGGCGGTGGTCGCGGTCTGGGGCGCCGCCTGGGGCCTGGGCGGGCTGGTCTTCGAACCCCTCTTCGGCTTCCAGGGCGTCGACCGGGGCATCCCCCTGCTCTCCTTCGTCTTCCTCGTCGCCCTCGGCGTCGACTACGGCATCTTCCTGATGCACCGGATGCGGGAGGAGGCGCTCGCCGGCGCCGAACCCGCCGAGGCCGCGCTGATCGCGCTGCGTACCACCGGCGGTGTCATCGCCTCGGCGGGCGTCGTCCTGGCCGCCACCTTCGCGGTCCTGATGAGTCTGCCGCTGGTGCCGCTGGTCGAGATGGGCTTCCTGGTCGCGGTCGGCGTCCTGCTGGACACCTTCCTGGTCCGTACGTATCTGGTGACGTCCGCGAGCCTGCTGCTGGGCCGCGCGGTGTGGTGGCCCGGCGCGCTCTACCGCCGTCGCCCGGCGGCCGTGACTTCCACGGGTCACGACCCGAAGTCGCGGGACGACACAGTCGACTCCGACGAGACGGCCGACGCGGCCGGCATCGTCACCAAGGGGCCGGAGGACCGCCAACCCGCGGCGACCTAAACCCTGTTCGAGCACGGACAAGCCCCCTCGGTTCCGCTCCCGAGGGGGCGGGGCCGTATCCCGTACCCCAGGATGGAGCCGATGGACACCGCCGACGCCCCACCTCCAGCCCCGCCCGCCCCGGGAACCACCGGGCCCCGGCCGAAGTCCGGCTGCGGGCCCCGGCGGCCGGGGGAGTGGCTCGCCGACGTCCTCGGCCGGGACCCGCTCGCCGTCCCCCGGCTGCGCCGCAACGACGCCGTACTCGCCGCCGTCGCCGGCGCCTTCGCCGTCGGTCTGGCCGCGTTCGCCAAGGACGGCCGGCAGCCCGACCCCATCGGCTGGCTGCTGCTCACCGGCGCGGTCCTCCCGCTGGCCTGGCGGCGCACCCACACCTTCCCGGCGATGCTGGCCGGGATGGCGTGCGTCGCCCCGTACCACGCCATGGACAACGCCCATGTCGCCCCCATGCCCGCGACATTGATCCTGCTCTACACCGTCGCGTCCCTCTCCCGGCCCCGGACCACCGCCGTCGTCGGCGTCGGCATCGTCGGAGTCGCCGTCGGGGTGATGTTCGCCGTCGGCATGCACCAGGGCATCGAGGCCCTGCGGACCTCCGGCTGGATCGTCGCCGTCCTCTTCCTCGGTTCGGAGATGCGCGTCCACCGCCGCTACATCGCCTCCGTCATCGCCCGCGCCGAACACGCCGAACGCACCCGGGAACAGGAGGCCGCCCGCCGGGTCGCCGAGGAGCGCATCAGGATCGCCCGCGATCTGCACGATCTGCTCGCCCACTCCATCACCGTCATCGGGGTGCAGACCTCCGTCGCCTCCCACGTCCTCACCGTCGATCCCGACCGACTGGACCGGGCGGCCCTGGCCAGGGCCCTCGAAGACATCGCCGACACCTGCCGCACCGCCCGGGGCGAACTGCGGACGACCCTCACCGTCCTGCGCACCGACCCGCCCGGGGACACCGTCGGCCCGCCGGGCGCGGGCGGCCCCGGCCGCGGCGGCCCCCTGCCCGACCTGGCCGCCCTCCCCGGGCTCGCCGCCGCCTCCGGCGCCGCCCTGACCCTGTGCCCCGGGGACGACCGCCTCCCGCCCGCCGTCGCCGCCGCCGCGTACCGCATCGTCCAGGAATCCCTCACCAACGCGGTACGCCACGGCGGTACCGGCGTCCGCGTCGACGTTGCCGTCGAACGCCGTGACGACGCCCTCCACGTCGTCGTCACCGACGAGGGCGACGGCGCCCCGCACGACCCGGCCGCCCCCGCCGCCCCACCCGGCTTCGGTATCGCCGGAATGCGCGAGCGCGCCCGCAGCGTCCGCGGCACCCTCAGCGCCGAACCGCGCCCCGGCGGCGGCTTCCGGGTCGCCGCCGTGCTTCCGCTCCAGCCCACGGAGACCCCCGAATGACCACCGGAACCGGCCGTCCGATACGCGTCCTGCTCGCCGACGACCAGCATCTCGTCCGCGCCTCCTTCGCCCTGCTCGTCTCCTCGGCGCCCGATATGGAGGTCGTCGCCGAGGCCCGCGACGGCGCCGAGGCCGTGGCCCGCGCCCGCTCCGCCCGCGCCGACGTCGTCGTCATGGACATCCGGATGCCCCGGCTCGACGGCATCGGGGCCACCCGGCAGATCGCCGCCGACGAGGACCTCGCCGGGGTCCGGGTCCTCGTCCTCACCACGTACGACACCGATGAGTACGTGGTCGAGGCGCTACGCGCCGGAGCCTCCGGCTTCCTCGTCAAGGACACCCGCCCGGCCGATCTGCTCGCCGCGATCCGCACCGTCGCCGCGGGCGACGCCCTGCTCTCCCCGGGCCCCACCGCCCGGTTGATCGCCCGGGTACTCGCCGCCCCCACCGCGCCCCGCCCCGGCAGCGCCGGACCCGACGACCTCACCGACCGGGAACGCCAGGTCCTCGTCCTGGTCGCCCGCGGCCTCAACAACGCCGAGATCGCCGAGACCCTCGCACTCTCCCCGCTGACCGCCAAGACCCACGTCAGCCGGATCATGGGCAAGCTCGCCGCCCGCGACCGCGCCCAGCTCGTGATCGTCGCCTACGAGTCCGGCCTCGTCGTCCCCGGCGGCGGTGAACCGGATTCCCGAGGACCGTCCTAGCGCCCCGCCGCGTACGCGAGAATGGACGCCATGAGCCTGTTCCGCGACGAAGGCGTCGTCCTGCGCACTCAGAAGCTGGGCGAGGCCGACCGCATCATCAGCCTGCTGACCCGCGGCCACGGGCGGGTCCGGGCCGTGGCGCGCGGAGTGCGGCGGACCAAGTCGAAGTTCGGGGCAAGGCTGGAGCCGTTCTCCCACGTCGACGTGCAGTTCTTCGCCCGCGGCGGTGAGCTGATCGGCCGCGGGCTGCCGCTCTGCACCCAGAGCGAGACCATCGCCCCGTTCGGCGGCGCCATCGTCACCGACTACGCCCGCTACACCGCGGGCACGGCCATGCTGGAGACCGCCGAGCGGTTCACCGACCACGAGGGCGAGCCCGCAGTCCAGCAGTATCTGCTGCTCGTCGGCGGGCTGCGGGCCCTGTCCCGGGGCGAGCACACGCCCCGCCTCGTCCTCGACGCCTTCCTGCTCCGCTCCCTCGCGGTCAACGGCTACGCGCCCAGCTTCGAGGACTGCGCCCGGTGCGGGCTCGACGGGCCCAACCGGTTCTTCTCGGTCGCCGCGGGCGGGGTGATCTGCGGGGACTGCCGGGTGCCGGGGAGCGTCGTCCCGTCGGCGGAGGCCATCGGGCTGCTCAGCGCGCTGCTGACCGGCGACTGGCCCACCGCGGACGCCTGTGAGCCCCGGCACGTACGGGAGGGCAGCGGACTGGTCGCCGCCTATCTGCACTGGCATCTGGAGCGCGGACTGCGGTCCCTGCGCTACGTCGAGAAGGACGGCGGCCCGCCGCGCCCCGGCTCCGCCGGTCACATCGGCACCCAGGACACCCGGACGACGCCCGTATGACGCCGGTACGACAACCTGTACGACACCTCTACGACGAGCACATCACACACCGCACACAGGAGAAGTGAGAGCCGCAATGGCACGACGCGGAATCCTCGGCCGTAACCGCCGTGAGTACCAGGTCCCCGAGCCGCACCCGTCCGGTGAGCGGCCGCCGAAGATCCCCGGTGAGCTGGTCCCGAACCATGTCGCCGTCGTCATGGACGGCAACGGCCGGTGGGCCAAGGAGCGCGGTCTGCCCAGGACCGAGGGGCACAAGGTCGGCGAGGGTGTCGTCCTCGACGTCCTCAAGGGCTGTCTGGAGATGGGCGTCGGCAATCTGTCGCTGTACGCCTTCTCCACCGAGAACTGGAAGCGCTCGCCGGAGGAGGTGCGCTTCCTGATGAACTTCAACCGGGACGTCATCCGCCGCCGCCGCGACGAGATGGACGCGCTGGGCATCCGGATCCGCTGGGTCGGCCGGATGCCGAAGATGTGGAAGTCGGTCGTCCAGGAGTTGCAGGTCGCGCAGGAGCAGACCAAGGACAACGACGCGATGACGCTCTACTTCTGCGTCAACTACGGCGGTCGGGCCGAGATCGCCGACGCCGCGCAGCGGGTCGCCCAGGAGGTGGCGGCGGGCCGCCTCGACCCGGCGAAGGTCAACGAGAAGACGCTGCGGAAGTATCTGTACTACCCGGACATGCCGGATGTGGATCTCTTCCTGCGGCCCAGCGGCGAACAGCGCACATCGAACTATCTGCTCTGGCAGAGCGCCTACGCCGAGATGGTCTTCCAGGACGTGCTCTGGCCCGACTTCGACCGGCGCGACCTGTGGCGGGCCTGTCTGGAGTACGCCAGCCGCGACCGGCGCTTCGGCGGGGCGAAGCCGAACGAGGTCCAGGCGCGCAACCCCCGCTGACCCTCTTCGGACCCCCGGATGCACGGCGGCGGGGACGAGCACTGCCCGTCCCCGCCTCCGCGTACGTCTTTCTTGTACGTCTCAGCTCTCGCCGACCGCCTTGCCGACCGCGGTCGCCGCGCACTCCGCGCACGTACCGAAGATCTCCACGGTGTGCGCCACATTCACATAGCCGTGCTGGGCGGCGACAGACTCGGCCCACGACTCCACGGCCGGGCCCTCGACCTCGACCGCCTTCCCGCAGACCCGGCACACCAGATGGTGGTGGTGGTCGTCGGTGGAGCAGCGCCGGTAGACGGACTCGCCGTCGCTGGTGCGCAGCACATCGACCTCGCCCGCGTCCGCCAGCGACTGGAGGGTGCGGTAGACCGTCGTCAGGCCCACCGAGTCGCCGCGGTGTTTGAGCATGTCGTGCAGCTCCTGCGCGCTGCGGAACTCGTCCACCTCGTTGAGCGCGGACGCGACCGCCGCGCGCTGCCGGGTCGACCGGCCTCGGACGGGGGTGGTGTTTCCGCCGGATGGCGCCGTCGCCACAGGTGCCTCCTCCATTGACCGCACAACGTGTCACGGTCAATTCTGCCAGGCCCCGCGCCGCGTACGGCACCGGTCGGCACGACCCGCCGGTCCGACCGGGGCCGAAGAGGGCCCCGGGACGGTCCCGGGACGGGCCGACGGGAGCTGGGAGCGGGCCGCGGGGAGGGCGCGGAAGGGGCTCGGGGCGAGGGCCCGGCGGGGGTGTCAGACCCTGACGTCGTCCCCCGGGACCCGGACGCCCGGCACCCCGCACTCCCCGGTCACCGCCGCCTCGGCCGCCTTCGCCCGGCGCCGGGCCAGCGGTGCCGCGAGCACGGCCAGCACACCGAAGACCCCGATCGCCAGCAGCACGATCGTCGCCCCGGGCGGTACGTCCCGGTAGTACGAGGTCGTGGTGCCGGCCAGGGTCACCGCGACCCCGATGCCCACGGCCAGCGCGAAAGTCGCCCGGAACGACCGGGTGAGCTGCTGCGCGGCGACCACCGGGACCACCATCAGGGCGCTGACCAGCAGCAGCCCGACGACCCGCATGGCGACCGATACGGTCACCGCGGCCGTGACCGCGATCAGCAGGTTCAGCACCCGCACCGGGAGCCCGGTGACCCGGGCGAACTCCTCGTCCTGGCTGACGGCGAAGAGCTGCCGCCGCAGGCCCACGGTGACCAGCACCACGAACCCCGCCAGCGCGCCGATCGCCGTCAGATCGGCGTCGGAGACGGTGGAGAGCGAGCCGAAGAGGAAGGAGCCGAGGTCGGCGGTGGAACCGGTCTCCGAGACATTGACCAGCATGACGCCGCCCGCCATACCGCCGTAGAAGAGCAGGGCGAGCGCGATGTCGCCGCGGGTGCGGCCGTACGCCCGGATCAGCTCCATGGCGACCGCGCCCGCGACCGAGACCAGGGTCGCCATCCAGATCGGATTGGTGGAGAGCAGGAAGCCGAGGCCGACGCCGGTCATGGCGACATGGCCGACGCCGTCGCCGAGCAGCGCCTGGCGGCGCTGGACCAGATAGACACCGATGGCGGGCGCCGTGATCCCGACCAGGACGGCCGCGATCAGCGCCCGCTGCATGAACGCCGTTTCGAGGATTTCCATGGTCAGCTCAGCAGTCCCGTGCGGAGCGGCTCGTCGGCCGCGTGCGGATGTACGTGGTCGTGGCCGGGCAGCGCGTGCTGTCCCACGGCCTTCGGCGGCGGCCCGTCATGGACGACACAGCCGTCGCGGAGCACCACGGCCCGGTCGATCAGCGGCTCCACCGCGCCCAGCTCGTGCAGGACGAGCAGGACGGTCGCCCCGGCCGCCACCTGCTCGCGCAGGGTCGATGCGAGCACCTCCTGGCTGGCCAGGTCGACACCCGCCATCGGCTCGTCCATGATCAGCAGCTCGGGTTCGGAGGCCAGCGCGCGGGCGATCAGCACCCGCTGGTGCTGGCCGCCGGAGAGCGCGTCCACCGAGTCCTTCGCCCGGTCCGCGAGACCGACCAGACCGATGGCCCGGTCGACGGCCGCCCGGTCGGCCCGGGACAGCAGCCCCAGCCGGGTGCGGGAGAGCCGGCCGGAGGTGACGACCTCCCGGACGGTCGCGGGGACGCCGCTCGCGGCGGTGGTCCGCTGCGGTACGTAGCCGATCCTGGCCCACTGGCGGAAGCGCCGCAGCTCGGTGCCGAACAGCTCGACCCGGCCCTCGGTGAGCGGCACCCGGCCGATCACCGAGCGGACGGCCGTCGACTTGCCGGAGCCGTTGGCGCCGAGGAGCGCGACGACCTCGCCGCGGGCCACGGTCAGATCGATACCGCGCAGGACGGGCCGGGAGCCGAGCGCGGCCCGGGCCCCGTGCAGGGATATGACCGGCGGCTCGGCCGCCGGGATCGACGCGGTGCTCATTTCGCCCCCAGGGCGGTCTTCAGTGCCGTGAGATTGGCGTTCATCACGGCGAAGTAGTCGCGGCCCTTCGACTTGTCGGTGATGCCCTCCAGCGGGTCGAGGACATCGGTCCGCAGTCCGGCGTCCCCGGCGAGGGTCTTCGCGGTCCGGTCGCTGGCGAGGGTCTCGAAGAAGACCGTGGAGACCTTGTCCGCGGCGGCCACCTTCCGCAGATCCTTGATCCGGGCGGGGCTGGGCTCGGCCTCGGGGTCGATGCCGGCGATGCCCTCCTGGATCAGCCCGTACCGCCCGGCGAGATGGCCGAAGGCGCTGTGGGTGGTGATGAAGGTACGGGTGGTGGTGTTCTTCAGGCCCTGCTCGAAGGCGGCGTCGAGCGTCTTCAACTCGGCGACCAGCGCATCGGCGTTCTTCTTGTACGCCGCCGCGTTGTCCGGGTCGGCCTTGCCGAGCGCGGCCCCGACGCCCGCGGCGATCTCCGCGTACTTCACCGGGTCGAGCCAGACGTGCGGATCGGTGCCGCCGCTGCTGTGGTCGTGGCCGTGGTCGTCCGCGTGGGCCCCCGCGCCCGTGTCGCCGCCGTGGCCGTGACCGTCGTCACCCCCGGCGTGCTCACCCTCGGCGTGCTCGCCCTCGGTGTGCTCGCCGGCGCTGTGCGGCTCGGTCTCCGTCAGCTTCGCCGCGTCCGTCTTGTGCTCGACCGGCGTCTTCTCGATCGCGCTGTCGACGGCGGGCTGGACGCCCTTGAGGTAGAGGATGTAGCCGGCCTTCTCCAGCTGAGCGGCCTGGCGGGGCTTGAGCTCCAGATCGTGCGGCTCGACACCCGGCTTGGTCAGGGTGGAGACCGTCACATGCTCGCCGCCGACGCGCTCGGCGAGGAACTGCATCGGATAGAACGACGCGATCACCTTCAGCTTGCCGTCCTCCTTGCCGTCCGACGCGTCGGCGGAGGAGCAGGCCGACAGCGCGAGCAGGCCGAGGGCGACCGTGCCCGCGGTGATGGCCGGGGGTATCAGATGGCGTACGTTCATGACTGTCATTTTCAACAAACTTGGAAACCATTGTCAACAAGATGAGGTGAAAGAGGACTGGAATCGGTAGTTCCGGTTCCGGTCCGGGCCTGGGGGAATACGGTCCCGGCTCAGGGGCCCCTCGATTTGATCCCGGGGGTGCGCACGCCGGTAATCTGAAGCATTCGCCCAGCCGTCGTCCCCTATGAAGAGAGCACCGTGGCCGCCGACAAGATCGACACGATCGTCAACCTGAGCAAGCGCCGTGGCTTTGTCTACCCCTGCAGCGAGATCTACGGTGGTCAGCGCGCTGCCTGGGACTACGGGCCGCTCGGAGTCGAGCTCAAGGAGAACATCAAGCGCCAGTGGTGGCGTTACATGGTCACCTCGCGCGAAGACGTCGTCGGTCTCGACTCGTCGGTCATCCTGGCCACCGAGGTGTGGGAGGCGTCCGGCCATGTCGCGACCTTCTCCGACCCGCTCACCGAGTGCACCTCCTGTCACAAGCGTTACCGTGCGGACCACCTGATCGAGACGTACGAGGAGAAGCACAACGGCAAGTCGCCCGAGAACGGGCTCGCCGACATCAACTGCCCCCACTGCGGCACCAAGGGCGCCTTCACGGACCCCAAGCAGTTCTCCGGTCTGCTCGCCACGCACCTCGGCCCCACCCAGGACTCGGGCTCCGTCGCCTATCTGCGTCCCGAGACGGCGCAGGGCATCTTCACCAACTTCGCCCAGGTCCAGCAGAGCTCGCGGAAGAAGCCGCCGTTCGGCATCGCGCAGATGGGCAAGTCCTTCCGCAACGAGATCACGCCCGGCAACTTCATCTTCCGGACCCGTGAGTTCGAGCAGATGGAGATGGAGTTCTTCGTCAAGCCGGGCGAGGACGAGCAGTGGCAGCAGTACTGGATGGACCAGCGCTGGAACTGGTACACCGGCCTCGGCCTGCGCGAGGAGAACATGCGCTGGTACGAGCACCCGCTGGAGAAGCTCTCGCACTACTCCAAGCGCACCGCCGACATCGAGTACCGCTTCCAGTTCGGCGGCAACGAGTGGGGCGAGCTGGAGGGCGTCGCCAACCGTACCGACTACGACCTCTCCGCCCACTCCAAGGCGTCCGGCCACGACCTGTCGTACTTCGACCAGGAGGCCGGTGAGCGCTGGACCCCGTACGTCATCGAGCCCGCCGCCGGTGTCGGCCGCACGATGCTGGCCTTCCTCCTCGACGCCTACAACGAGGACGAGGCGCCCAACGCCAAGGGCGTCATGGAGAAGCGCACGGTCCTGCGGCTCGACCCGCGGCTGGCCCCGGTGAAGGTCGCGGTGCTGCCGCTCTCCCGGAACCCGCAGCTCTCCCCGAAGGCCAAGGGCCTGGCGGCCGACCTGCGGCAGAACTGGAACATCGAGTTCGACGACGCGGGCGCCATCGGCCGCCGCTACCGCCGCCAGGACGAGATCGGTACGCCGTTCTGCGTGACCGTCGACTTCGACACCCTCGACGACAACGCGGTCACCGTGCGCGAGCGCGACACCATGAAGCAGGAGCGGGTCTCCCTCGACCAGATCCAGGCGTACCTGGGCGCCCGCCTGCTGGGCTGCTGACCCGCGGCGGGACACGGGCGACGCCGGACCGGGGGCCTTGTGGCCCCGGTCCCGAGGCCGGCCGGGCGATCAGCCCGGCCGGCCTCCGGCGTCCCCGGCCGTCCCCGGCGTCCCGAGCGGCGGAAATCCTGGTGCCCCGGGCGCCCCGGCCGGGGTAACGTCACCCCCATGTATTCGTTCTTCCAGATCTACGAGTGAGAGCGCGGCGGCGGCCCGGCGGCGGTGACGCCCGGCCCCGCCCCCTTCCGACATCCCCACAGTCACATCTCACAATGGGAGAACCCCATGGCCAAGAGCCGTAACAACCTCCTCGGTGTCGGCGGACAGCGCCGCAAGCTGTCCCGCGGGGACCAGCAGAGCGGCAGCACCGCGAGCGCCGCCGACCGCAAGGCCGCCGCCGACTTGAAGGCCGACCTCGTGGCCCGGATGCGCGAGCGCACCCAGGACCCCGACGCCACCGAGGCCGCCCAGGACGCCTGACCCGCACCCCGAGCGCCCGGCCCTCCGAGGGCCGGGCACCTCGGGTCGCTAGGGGCGCGGGGAACTGCGCGAGCAACCACGCACGGTCCGCGGACCGGAACGGGCCTTTCGTGGCAGATGGCATCGGAGCCTCGGGCGACGGATTCCCGCCGTAGCGGTGATGCGGAGTTCCGGCGACACACCGTGCGTGGCTTGTCGCGCAGTTCCCCGCGCCCCTGGATACCCGAGGTACCCGACTCCGAAGAGGCAGGCGCCCCTGGATACCCGTGCGCGGGCCCTGCGGAGGGCATGGCTACCCGGGTGCGCGGGAGACCCGCTCCTGGTCCCGGTCGCCCGCCGCCAGGCGACCGGCGCAGCCGAGCGCCGTACTCCGCGCCCAGCGCCCCGTCGTCAGCGCGCCCACCAGCAGCACCAGCGCCCCGCAGCCCGCGATGATCCACCAGGCCGGGCGGCTCGCGGCGGCGAACCGGTCCGCGTAGTCCGCGCCGCGCGCGACCGTCCCCAGGCCGATGGTGACGCCGGCGGCCAGCACCGTACCGATCACGGCGACCCCGAGGGTCTGGCCGATCTGGCGGCTGGTGGAGGCGACCGCCGCCGCGACGCCCGCCTGGGCGCGCGGCATCCCGGAGACCGCCGTATTGGTGATCGGCGCGTTCACCATGCCGAAGCCCACACCGAACAGCACATACGCGGTGAACAGCAGGGTGTTCGACGACGCCGCGTCGAAGGCGGCGAACAGCACCCCGCTCGCCGCCATCGTCACCCCGGCGATCAGCAGCGGTGTCCGGGGCCCCACACTGCCCACGAGCCGCCCCGACAGCGGCGCCGCGACCAGCGTCACCGCCGCCATCGGCAGGGTGTAGAGCCCGGCGTGCAGGGCGTCGTAGCCGCGGACGTCCTGGAGGTAGAGGGTGTTCATGAAGAGGAAGCCGCCGAGTGCGGCGAAGGCGGCGATCGCGATCACCGTGGCGCCGCTGAACGGGGCGCTGCGGAAGAACCGCAGATCGATGAGGGGTTCGCGGCGCCGGGGCTCGTACCAGACCACCCCCGCCAGGGCGAGGACGGCGATCACCGCCGCGACCGCGTCCGTCTCGATGATCGCGTAGGTGGTGGCGCCCAGCAGGGCGATGATCAGCAGCTGGCCCACCGGGTCGAAGCGCCGGGGCTCGGGCGCCCGGGACTCGGGGACGTAGCGGAAGGTCAGTACGAGGGCGAGCAGCCCGACCGGGATATTGACCCAGAAGATCGAGCGCCAGCCGACCGAGTCCACCAGCACCCCGCCGACCAGGGGTCCCGCGGCCATCGAGATCCCGACGACACCGCCCCAGATCCCGATCGCGCGAGCCCGTTCCACCGGGTCGGTGAACGTGTTGGTGATGATCGACATGGCCACCGGGTTGAGCATCGACCCGCCCACCGCCTGCACCATCCGGAAGACGACCAGCAGCTCCAGACTGGGGGCGGCCGAGCACAGGGCGGAGCCCAGGGTGAAGATCACCAGGCCGGCCAGGAAGACCCGGCGGCGGCCGATCCGGTCGGCGGTCGACCCGGCGAGCATCAGCAGGGACGCCAGCACGAGTGTGTAGGCGTCGATCGTCCACTGGAGGCCGGAGACGGTGGCGTTCAGCTCCCGGCCCATCGACGGCAGTGCCACATTGAGGATCGTGTTGTCGAGACTGACGATCAGCAGGCTCATACAGCAGATGCCCAGGACGACCAGACGTCGCCGCGGTGTGAGCTGGGACACAGGCATGTGTCGATAGTACGGTTAACTAATCAACCGCGCCCCGCTGTCTGAGCCATACGCGACAATGGACGGATGACCACGCTCGCCACGTCCCCCGCACTCCCGGCGGCGGCTCCCGCGCCCGGGGCCGGGGCCGCGCCCGCCGAGGCGCTCGCCATCGGTCCGCACACCGTCCGTCCGCCGGTCGTGCTCGCCCCGATGGCGGGGATCACCAATGCGCCCTTCCGCACCCTGTGCCGGGAGTTCAGCGGCGGCAAGGGCCTGTTCGTGAGCGAGATGATCACCACCAGGGCGCTGGTCGAGCGGAACGACAAGACCATGCAGCTGATCCATTTCGATGCGACCGAGACACCGCGTTCGATCCAGCTGTACGGGGTCGACCCGGTCACCGTCGGCAAGGCCGTACGGATGATCGTGGACGAGGACCTCGCCGACCATATCGACCTCAACTTCGGCTGCCCGGTCCCCAAGGTCACCCGTAAGGGCGGCGGCTCGGCCCTGCCCTACAAGCGGCCCCTGCTGCGGGCGATCCTGCGCGAGGCGGTGGGCAACGCGGGCGCCCTGCCGGTCACGATGAAGATGCGCAAGGGCATCGACGACGACCATCTGACCTATCTGGACGCGGGCCGGATCGCCGTCGACGAGGGTGTCACGGCGATCGCGCTGCACGGCCGCACGGCCGCCCAGCACTACGGCGGGACCGCGGACTGGGAGGCCATCGCCCGGCTCAAGGAGCACGTCCCCGAGGTCCCCGTCCTGGGCAACGGCGACATCTGGTCCGCCGACGACGCCCTGCGGATGGTCCGGGAGACCGGCTGCGACGGTGTGGTCGTCGGCCGCGGCTGTCTGGGGCGGCCGTGGCTCTTCCGCGATCTCGTCACCGCTTTCGAAGGCGGTACGGAGCGGGTCGCGCCGACCCTGCGCGAGGTGGCCGCCGTGATGCGCCGCCACGCGGAGCTGCTGGGGGAGTGGATCGGGGACGAGTCCCGGGGCGTGATCGACTTCCGTAAGCACGTCGCCTGGTATCTGAAGGGCTTCGCGGTCGGCTCCGAGATGCGCAAGCGGCTGGCGATCACCTCGTCGCTGGCCGAGCTGGACGAGGGGCTCGGCCTCCTCGACCTCGACCAGCCGTGGCCCGAGGGCGCGGACGGCCCGCGCGGCCGGACCTCCGGCAACAACCGGGTGGTCCTGCCGGACGGCTGGCTGAAGGACCCGTACGACTGTGCGGGCGTCGGCGCCGAGGCCGAACTGGACACCTCGGGCGGCTGACCCCTCCCCTTCTCTTCGCGTTGCGACCGCCGGGCGGCCCTCAAGGGCCGCCCGGCGGTCGTTTCGGGGGTCCCGGGGTCGTCCGGATGGCGGAACGGAGGGTCGTTCCGGTGCGTGATTCTCGCCACGCTTGATAGGGGTCCCGCTCGAATGAGCGATTTAAGGCTGACTGTAGAACATCAAAGGTGGCACTCCGTGCCACCCCTGCTGCGTTCGACTTGCCGGGCCGATCGTCACTCCCTGTCGTGATATCGAGCCTTTCTGTGGCGTGCCGTGGTGATGCGTTCAAGGGGTGAAGGGGACGGGTAAAGACGTCTTTCCGTCAGTTCACTTTCGATCCGGTGGCGGACGAGTGGTTACGGCCGTATGACGGCCAAGTGGACGTACCCAGACGCCTTCGATCTGGGTATGTTCCTCGCCGTCAGGGCAGCCACCGAGCCTCGAAGGGTCGAGAGCCGTGTCGGAAAATCAGGATCTCCGCGATCAGAAGTTCGTCTACGACTTCACCGAGGGGAACAAGGACCTCAAGGACCTGCTCGGTGGCAAGGGCGCCAACCTCGCCGAGATGACCAACCTCGGGCTGCCCGTCCCTCCGGGCTTCACCATCACCACCGAGGCGTGCAAGGTCTACCTCGACAGCGGGAAGGAGCCCCCGGCGCTGCGGACCGAGGTGAGTGCGCACCTCGACGCGCTGGAGGCGGTTATGGGCAAGAAGCTCGGCGACCCCGGCGATCCCCTTCTCGTCTCGGTCCGTTCGGGCGCCAAGTTCTCCATGCCCGGGATGATGGACACCGTTTTGAACATCGGCCTCTCGGACGCCTCGGTGACCGGTCTGGCCGGGCAGGCGGGCGACGAGCGGTTCGCCTGGGACTCGTACCGCAGGCTCATCCAGATGTTCGGCAAGACCGTGCTCGGGGTGGACGGCGAGCTGTTCGAGGAGGCGCTGGAGGAGGCCAAGGCGGCCAAGGGCGTCGGCGTGGACACCGATCTCGACGCGGCCGATCTGAAGAAGCTGGTCAAGCACTTCAAGAAGATCGTGAAGACCGAGGCCGGACGGGACTTCCCGCAGGACCCGCGGGAGCAGATGGACCTCGCGATCTCCGCGGTCTTCGACTCCTGGAACGGCGACCGGGCCCGGCTCTACCGCCGTCAGGAGCGCATCCCCAACGATCTGGGGACCGCCGTCAACGTCTGCTCCATGGTCTTCGGCAATCTGGGCCCGGACTCCGGGACGGGGGTCGCCTTCACCCGTGACCCGGCCAGCGGGCAGCAGGGCGTCTACGGCGACTACCTCCAGAACGCGCAGGGCGAGGACGTGGTCGCGGGGATCCGCAACACCGTGCCGCTGGCCGATCTGGAGGGGATCGACAAGGCGTCGTACGACCGTCTGATGAAGATCATGGAGACGCTGGAGAACCACTACCTCGACCTCTGCGACATCGAGTTCACCATCGAGCGCGGACAGCTGTGGATGCTCCAGACCCGGGTCGGCAAGCGGACCGCGGGTGCCGCCTTCCGGATCGCCACCCAGCTCGTCGACCAGGGCCTGATCGACGAGGCCGAGGCCCTGAACCGAGTCAACGGCGCCCAGCTCGCCCAGCTGATGTTCCCCCGCTTCGACGAGGACGCCGAGGTCGAGCTGCTCGGCCGGGGGATCGCCGCGTCGCCCGGCGCCGCCGTCGGCAAGGCCGTCTTCGACTCGTACACCGCCGTCAAGTGGTCCCGCTCCGGTGAGCGGGTCATCCTCATCCGCCGGGAGACCAACCCCGACGACCTCGACGGGATGATCGCCGCCGAGGGCATCCTCACCTCGCGCGGCGGGAAGACCTCGCACGCGGCCGTGGTCGCCCGCGGGATGGGCAAGACCTGCGTCTGCGGGGCCGAGGACCTCGAAGTCGACACCAAGCGGCGGCGGATGACGGTCGGCGGGACCGTGGTGGAGGAGGGCGACCTGGTCTCCGTCGACGGCTCCACCGGCAAGGTCTACCTGGGCGAGGTGCCCGTGGTGCCTTCGCCGGTCGTCGAGTACTTCGAGGGCCGGATGCACGCGGGCGCCGACGACGCCGACGAACTGGTCGGCGCCGTGCACCGGGTGATGGCCTACGCGGACCGGGTCCGCAGGCTGCGGGTGCGGGCCAACGCCGACAACGCCGAGGACGCGCTGCGCGCCCGCCGGTTCGGCGCCCAGGGCATCGGGCTCTGCCGGACCGAGCACATGTTCCTCGGCGAGCGGCGCGAGATGGTGGAGCGGCTGATCCTCGCCGACCACGACGAGGAGCGCGCCGAGGCGCTGGAGAAGCTGCTGCCGCTCCAGCGGAAGGACTTCGTCGAGCTGTTCGAGGCGATGGACGGACTGCCGGTGACGGTCCGGCTGCTCGACCCGCCGCTGCACGAGTTCCTGCCCGACATCACCGAGCTGTCGGTCCGGGTCGCGCTCGCCGAGGCCCGCAAGGACCACAACGAGAACGATCTGCGGCTGTTGCAGGCCGTCCACCGGCTGCACGAGCAGAACCCGATGCTGGGGCTGCGCGGGGTCCGGCTCGGGCTGGTCATCCCCGGCCTCTTCGCCATGCAGGTACGGGCGATCGCCGAGGCCGCGGCCGCCCGCAAGGACGCCAAGGGCGATCCGCGCGCCGAGATCATGATCCCGCTGGTCGGTACGGTCCAGGAGCTGGAGATCGTCCGGGACGAGGCCGAGACGGTGATCGCCGAGGTCGAGGCGGCCACCGGGGTGACCCTCAAGCTGGCCCTGGGCACGATGATCGAGCTGCCGCGGGCGGCGCTGACCGCCGCTCAGATCGCCGAGGCCGCCGAGTTCTTCAGCTTCGGCACCAACGACCTCACCCAGACCGTGTGGGGATTCTCACGCGACGACGTGGAGGCGAGCTTCTTCACCGCGTACCTGGAGAAGGGCATCTTCGGGGTCTCGCCGTTCGAGACCATCGACAGGGACGGCGTCGGATCGCTGGTACGCAGCGCCGTGGCCGCCGGGCGGGCCACCCGGCCGGGGCTGAAACTCGGCGTCTGCGGGGAGCACGGCGGCGACCCCGAGTCGGTCCACTTCTTCCACGAGGTGGGGCTCGACTACGTGTCCTGCTCGCCGTTCCGGATCCCGGTCGCCCGGCTCGAAGCCGGCCGGGCGGCGATCCAGTCGCAGGGCAGCGATTCGCGCTGACCTTCGAACCCCGGGGTCGCCGCCGTCCGTTACCCATCCCTCAATGGACGGCGGCGGCTCCGGAACCCAGAACGGAAGGAGCGGGCGCCATGTGCGGGGCGCCCGCTCCTTCGCCTCTTGTCGCTCTCTTATGAGCGTTTTCTGATTCCGCCCGTTGTCCGCGGTTAGCGCGACTTCCGGAAAGTCGTTGCCGAATTCGACTTTGCGGGCCGGGCCGGAAATGAACGGACGATGAGATTCCGCCCGAGACACGGGCGGGGCGCGGCCCGTGGATCCCCATCCTCGGGCCGCGCCCCATTACCCCGGCCGGACAGGGAGCCGCACCTTCTGTCACCCGCCGCCGGACGATGCAAAGCCCCCCACGGTCTTCGCGCCGTCCATCGGAGACAGAAGGAACCTGCCCGACGCGGTACAGCCTTTCGGTTCGCACCCGTTGCGGGCGAGGCTTTTCAACTCTGGCTGAAACTCCGTGGTAACCGGTTGTGATGATGTGCATACTCAGTGGTAGGGGGCGATTGCTCATGCAACAGTGGGGGTTCAGTGCTCCGTATCCATTTCACCGGCGACGATCTGGCCAGAGTGAGAATGGCGGCAAAACCTGATGTCCTGTGGGAGACCATTCTCAGTTTTCATCGTTTGAGAGAGCGCCGACGTGCGGTGATGTTCGGGGAATGGCGCTCGGAAACGCGCGCCAGGTTGAATGGTGAAACAAACCTGCTGGCGGCACTCGTACCGACCCGGGGCTATTTTCCGGACTTCCTGACTCCGTCCGAAGCGAGCGGCGGTCTCGAATCGGGTCTCGCGGCGATACGGGCCACGCCGCCCGGGCGACTCCATTCCGAACTGACTCTCGCGTCAGCATCCCGTGCATCCGCCCGTGCCGCCGCGCGTGCGCCGGGGCCGCCGTCCGGACCTGCGGCGGGAGCCGCGGGGCTGTCCGACCGGGCTCCGACGGGTGCCACGGCCGGGGCCTTACCCGCCCCCGCCGTCGCCGGGCTCGCCGAGGGGCGGCCGGGCCCGATGTCCCGGCTGCTGACCACCTTGCGCGGCTACCACCGGGCCGCCGTCGAGCCCTACTGGGCACATATTCAAGCCAGAGTCGAGGCCGATCGCGCGGTCCGCGGCCGGGCGCTGCTCGACGGGGGAGCCGCCGAACTCCTCTGCTCGCTGCCGCCCGTGCTCCGCTGGCGTCCGCCGGTCCTGGAGGCCGACTACCCCGTCGACCGCGAACTGCGGCTCGACGGCCGGGGGCTGCTGCTCCAGCCGTCCTTCTTCTGCCGGGACACCCCCGTCGTCCTGCGCGACACCACGCTGTCGCCGGTCCTCGTCTATCCCGTGGCCCACCCGCCGGACCAGGTCTTCGGCGAGACGACCGGTGCCCTCGCCTCCTCCCTCGGCCGGCTCGTCGGCCATACCCGCTCCGCGGTCCTCCAGGCGATCCGCTACGGCTGCACCACGAGTGAACTGGCCCGCAGGGCGGGGGTCTCCCTCGCCTCGGCCAGCCAGCACGCGGCGGTCCTCCGGGAGGCGGGCCTCGTCCTCACCCTCCGCCACGGGAACGCGGTACTCCACACCCTGACCCCCCTGGGCGCCGCCCTCCTCCGCGGCGGCGCCCCCGCGGAGGCGCCCACGCTCTGAGGAAACGTATCCCCTGGCCGCCTCCGGCCGCCTCCGGCCGCCCGCCGGAGGCGGTCAGGGGCAATGGGGGGACCCCCAGCGCCCCCAACTACCCCCTTGGCCCCGGCCCCTCAGCGGAGGCGCGCAGACGCAGGCGGCAGATCACGGCCTCCGTGTCCCGCCGTACCGCGTGCGCCAGTACCGCGCCCCGCTGGTTCTGGAGCAGCCGCTGCCACAGCCGCTCCGGCTCCATCTCCGGTATGAGGACGGTCACCCGGGTTTTCGGGTGGTACTTGTACACCCGCCGGACGTACTCGGCCACCGGCCGCCCGATCGTCCGGTGCTCCGAGTGCAGCTCCACCAGCTCCACCCCCGGATCCCACAGCTCCCAGTCCCGGCGCAGCGCCCGCGCCGCCTCCCGGTCCTCCGGGTCCGCGTGGGTCACCGTCACCGCCCGCACCTCGTCGCCCAGCGACACCGCCGCGTTGAGCGCCTCGCACGTCAGCCGGGACAGATGCGATACGGGGACGATGACGAGGGAGCGGTCGCGGTGCGGCGCCTCCGGGACCCGGCCGAGCCCGATCCGGTCGTCGATGCGCCCGTACGCCCGGTGCACCCGCTCGAACATCACCACCAGCGCCGGCAGCGCCAGCACGATCAGCCACGCGCCCTCGGTGAACTTCGTCGCCGTCACCACCAGCGCGCTGACCCCCGTCAGGACCGCCCCGAGGCCGTTCAGTACCGCCTTGCGCCGCCAACCCGGCGCCCGCAGGGACCGCCAGTGGACCACCATCCCGGTCTGGCAGACGGTGAAGCCCACGAACACCCCGATCGCGAACAGCGGGACGAGGGTGTTGGTGTCCCCGCCGGAGAAGACCAGCAGCAGCGCCGCGACGGCCGCCAGCACCACGACTCCGTACCGGTGCACCTCGCGGTCCGCCTTCAACCGGAAGACGTGCGGCAGGTAGTTGTCCCGGGCCAGTAGCGACATCAGGACCGGCAGCCCGCCGAACGAGGTGTTGGCGGCGAGCGCCAGCAGGACGACCGTGGCGAACTGGACGACGTAGAACCCCCAGCCGTGACCGAGGGACGCGTCGGCCAGCTGCGCCAGTACCGTCACCCCTTCCACGGGCTGGAGATGGAACCGGCCGATCAGGACCGAGAGACCGATCAGCATCACCCCGAGGAGCGCGCCGAGCGCGACCTCCGTGTGCTGTGCCCGCCGGGCGGCGGGCGCCCGGAACGACGGCACGGCGTTGGCCACCGCCTCCACCCCCGTCAGCGCCGAACAGCCCGAGGCGAACGCCTTCAGCAGCAGCAGCGCGCCGACGGTGGTGGCGTTGTCGCTGAGGGCCGAGGCATGACCGGCCGCCGCCTCCGTCGACACCGGGGCGTCCCGGAACAGCCCCACCGCGATCAGGGTGAGGATCGAGCCCACGAAGACCGCCGTCGGGACGACGAACGCCTTCGCCGAGTCGGCGATACCCCGCAGGTTGACCGCCGTGACCAGGACCAGCACCCCGAGGCAGAGCCACAGCCGGTCGTCGTAGAGGGCGGGGAACGCGGAGGTGAGGGCCGCGACCCCGGCCGTCACGGAGACGGCGACGTTGAGGACGTAGTCGAGAACGAGGGACGCCGCGGCCGTCAGGGACGTACGCCGTCCCAGATGGCGGCGGGCGACCGCGTACGACCCGCCGCCGTCCGGGAACGCCGCGATCACCTGGCGGTACGAGGCCACCAGCACGGCCAGCAGGCCCGCGATGGCCAGCGTCACCGGCAGGGTGTAGCCGAGCCCGGCGGCCCCGGCCGCCGCCAGCACCAGCACGATGGCCTCCGGCCCGTACGCCACCGACGCCATGGCGTCCAGGGACAGCGCCGCCAGGCCCTGGACGGCGGTCAGCCGGTGCCGCTCGCCCGGGTCGCGACCGGGCGCCGGTACGCCACCGGGCACCGGGTCGCCGTCCGGCGCCCGGTCCCCGTCGTCCGGCCGTACGCCGCCGTCTCCTTCCGGCCGCGTTCCCGTTTCCGCCGCCGGCCCCGGAACGACCGCCGGAATCAGGGCGTCCGCCGGAATCAGGGCGTCCGGCGGTTTCACGAGCCGCGGACCCACCCCGCTCCCGCTCGCGGGACCGGCCTGCCCGGACGGTCTTCCGGCGCCGCCGCACGCCGTGGAACTACTGGTCATCGTGGTGATCCCCCTCCGGAAACGACCCTCGCGACAAGGGCGGTCCCCAGCCTGAGGGCGCGAATTCCACGGCGCGCGCCCTCTTGTCACGTCTTTTGCACCCACCACGTCCGTCTTCACGCGATATTGACGCGGACATACAGAAACCGTCAGCGACCCGGCGGAACGGCGGACGGACACCCCCGCCGGGCCTACGCTCCCGGCCATGGAATCTCAGCGCCCCGGCGGCGGGCCGGGAGAGTACGGGGACCACGGGGACCACGGGGAGAGCCCCGGGGCGACGGCGGCCGCCGGGCCGGGGACACCGGACGACGGCGGGGATGTGCTCGCCGAGGACCGGAGATGGACCCACGACCTGTGGGCCGCCGCCTTCTGCGCCCTCGCCCTGCTGCTCCTCCTGCACATCGTCGACCTCGGCCGCGACACCCTCACCGTGCCGCGTTCCGCCCTGTGGTCGGGGCTCGCGCTCCTGCTCCTCGCCGTGCTGTACCCGCCCCGGGTCACCGTCGGCCACGACTGGCTCGCCGTCCGCGGACTGCTCCGCGAACGCCGGGTCCGTACCGACCTGCTCATCCACATCGCCCGCCGCGAGGGCATCGCCCAGCGCGTCGTCCTGCGGGACGCCGAGGGCCACCGGGTGGAGGTCGACCCCGTCACGCTCGCCGTCAACCCGCTGATCCGGCACGAGCTGGACCGGGGCGCGCGCCGCTCGCGGGAGAGCGGACTGCTCCGTACCGGAACTTCCGCACTCGACGGGCTCCGCGCCCGGATGGCGGACGCCGACGCCGAGGCGGCGCGCGCCGTCTTCGACGCCTCCGGCCTGAGCTGACGCCGCCGCCACGCGTGGTCGCCCGGGAGTCACCGGGGTAGAGTGACCGTCCCGCGCGCCGGACCGGCGCGCGACCGCGAGCCGATGTGCCGACGACCCGGGGAGGTGGGACCCATCACCGCTGTGACGGACGGGGTGCTCCCCTCGAACGGCCCGACGACCGGGACGGTTCACCGCTACCGGTGAACTCCGTGGAGCGCCCTTCGGATCCCCGGAAGGCTTCCATGTCGTACCCACTCGCCTCCCCTTCGCCGCGCCCCCCGGCGCGTGCCGCCGCGCTCCGTACCACCCCTCTCCCCGCCCCCGCCCTCGACCCCGCCGCCGTCGTGGCCCGGCTGCGCGCCGCGGGCTGCGTCTTCGCCGAGGAGGAGGCGCGGCTCCTGATCGACGCCGCCGCCGAAAGCTCCACCCCGACTTCTGCCGGCACCCCCGCGGACACCTCCACCGGATCCTCCGGCGGTGCCGCCCGGCTCGCCGCGATGGTCGAACTGCGCGCCGCGGGCCGACCGCTGGAGCACATCGTCGGCTGGGCCGGATTCGCCGGACTGCGGATCGCCGTCGACCCGGGCGTCTTCGTCCCCCGGCGGCGTACGGAGTTCCTCGCCGCGACCGCCGTCGCGCTCGCCCCGCCGCGGCCCGTCGCCGTCGATCTGTGCTGCGGCTCGGGCGCACTCGGCGCCGCCCTGGCCGTCCGGCTCCCGGGCACCGAACTCCACGCCGCCGATATCGACCCGGCCGCCGTCCGCTGCGCCCGGCGCAATGTGCGGGACTTCGGCGGGCGGGTGTACGAGGGCGATCTGTACGCCCCCCTGCCCGCCGCCCTGCGGGGCCGGGTGGACGTCCTGCTGGCCAATGTGCCGTACGTCCCCACCGAGGAGATCGGGCTGCTGCCCACCGAGGCCCGGGAGCACGAGGCCCGGGCCGCGCTCGACGGCGGCGCGGACGGGCTGGACGTTCTGCGCCGGGTCGCGGCGGAGGCGGGGGAGTGGCTGGCGCCCGGCGGGTCCCTGCTGTTCGAGACGGGGGAACGGCAGGCGTCCCGGGCGCTGGGGATCGTGGCGGCGACCGGGCTCGCGGCCCGGGTGGAGACCTCCGACGAGTGGTGGGCGACCGTTGTCGTGGGGAGGCGTACGCCGTGGTGAGAAGGGGTATCCGGCGGGCGGTGTTTTCGAGCCGCCGCCATGGCCCGCCGGGCGGTACGGGCGCCGGCCGTGGGAATGTGGGAGCCGTGGGGGCCGGAGGCGGCTACCGCCCGGCGCGGCGGCACCGGCCGGCCACTCCGCACAGCAGTGTCAGACCTTCCGGTTCTCGTCCGGCAGCGGCGGTTAGGGGGCGCCTCGTGGCGCGGCAGGAGCGGGCGATCCGCACACGACGGAAGATCCTCGTGGAGGCGGCCAGGGTGTTCGACGAAGTCGGATACGAGGCCACGAAGATCACCGACATTCTGGAACGGGCGGGTCTGACCAAGGGAGCCCTCTACTTCCACTTCGCGTCCAAACGCGAACTGGCCCAAGCGGTACTGGACGCCCAGGCCGAGGCGCTGCCGCTGATCCCGCCGCACGAGCTGAAGCTCCAGGAGGCGATCGACGGCGCCCAGGTGCTGTCGCATCTGCTCCTGCCGAAGACCGGCGACCCGATCTTCCAGGGGAGCGTACGGCTCACCGTCGACGCGGGCTCGGCCCGGGACGGCCTCGACCGGCGGGTACCGATGCGGGCGTGGAACCAGATCAACGAGGTCAAGTTCCGGGAGGCGCAGGCGAACGGCGAGATGCTGCCGCATCTGGACATGGAGGCCATCTCCTGGATGGTGACCGCGACCTTCACCGGAACCCAGGTGATGTCCAGCATCATGACCGACCGGCAGGACATGCCGCGGCGGATGGCCGAGCTGTTCCGGTGTCTGATGACGGGGATCGCGGTCCCCGGGGTGCTGGCCCGGCTCGACTTCACGCTGGACCGGGGGCGGCTGCTGTACGACCAGGTGACCAGGGAGCACGCGGGGCGGGAGCGACGGGTGGCGCAGGTGTGATCCGGCCGTCCCTGTGGGCTCCGGCGTTTCACACTCGCCCGACCCCGATCAGATGGGCGTACGCGACCACATTCCCCCGATAGCGGTCCGACTTCTTGTCGAAGCCGCCGCCGCAGGTGATGACCCGCAGTTCGGCGCGTCCGCGAGCGCCGTACACCTTCTCGTCCGGGAAGCCGTCGGCCTCGTACACCTCGATCGCGTCGATGGTGAACACGGCCACCCGGCGATCGGCCCTGACCACCTCGATCCGGTGCCCCTTCTCCAGTGCGCCCAAGGCGTAGAAGACGGCGGGACCGCTCGCGTTGTCGACATGACCGGCCACGATCGACGTGCCGTCGGCGCCCGGTGGCGTACCGTCCCGGAACCAGCCCGCCAGATTCCGGTCACCGGCGGGCGGTACGTCCAGGCTGCCGTCGCGGCCCAGGCCGAGACCCCGCATCGGGGCGTCGACGCCGATATCGGGGATCCGCAGCCGCAGCGGCTGGGACGGCGGCAGCGGGGCGGCGGCGGCGTCCGTATGGAAACGGGGTCCCGCCGCGAACGCCTGCGCGGCGGAGGGGACGGGCGGACCGACGGTCGTCCGCGCGCCGTTCTGGACGAGCCACAGACCGGCACAGACGGCGGCGGCCAGACACCACCCTTTGGCTTTGGAGCTCAATGGACCTCCACGGTGATCACCCGGGTGCGGTGATGTCCCCCGCCCCGCCGGGCCGCACCGGCGGGGCCGGGGTCCGGGGAGCGGGGGACACTGCGGGACGGGGGCCGCCGAGCGGCGGCCCGTCAGCTGCCCTGCGCGCCTCTCGCCCGACGCCGCAGAAGCAGGGTCCCGCCGACGGCGGCGGCGGCCAGTACGGCCGCGCCCGCCGCGATCCGGGTGGTGTCGGGGCCCACACTGCCGCCGAGACCGGTCCTCACATGCCCACTGGGCTCGTCGTGGCGCCGCTCGCCCGACTGCTCGTCGTTCCCGCGATGCCTTATCACCACATCGCCCGAGCTGCGCTTGCCGTTCTTGCACCGCACCTCGACGCGGTAGCTCCCGGACTCCACACCGCTCGGCGTCCGGAACTCCCCGACGACGGAGTCCCGGTGCGACCCGGGCGACAGATGGAACTCGTCCACCCCCAGCGCCCGCGCGTCGCCGGTGCCGTGCCCGTCCTTCCCGCATGCCGTGGTGTTGACGGTGATCGTGGTCCCCGGCTCGGCGGTCGACGGGAAGACCTCCAGCTGATCGTGGTCCCCGGCGTACGCCCCCGCCGCCGCGCCGAATCCGATTCCTGTGGTCGCGACGGCCAGCACGGCACTGGTCAGCAGGCGGGCGGTGGTGCGCATGGGTCCTCCGAGGCGCGGGATTACGGGTCCGTCCCCTCCGAGATAAGTCCCACCCCGTGCCCCACGCCTGCTGATATCTCGTCAGATCTCGCCCTCGCGCGCGGCGTGTCGCCCTGGACGCGAGACGTCACCGCAGGTCAACGAGGGTGCTCCGGTACGCGACCGGAGACGTGCCGATCGGGTGACGGGCGTGACGGGTGACGGGCGTGACGGGTGACGGGTGAGGGGAGACAGGCGGGAGACGGCGGGGCTTGCGTCAGTGCGTACCGAATCCGGCGGTATCGAGGTCGAACCCGAAGGGCTCGGGGATCCGCAGCGGCTTGCCGAAGGGCTTCGTCGTCCGGGAGCGATAACCCGTGGGGGAGGGGTCCCAGAACGCCGTGATCTCCTCGGCGCCCATGTCGAGGACGAGGTACACGGGAACCGTGCGCCCGTAGACCTCCAGCTTGTCCTGCCAGTCGGCGTCCCGGGTGGAGACGGACGTCAGCTCGGCCACCAGGGACAGGGCCTCGCCGTCGGCATGCCGGCCCTCCGCGTCGAAGGCCGATTCGTCGGCGACGTGCAGATCGGGACCGAAGGCGCGGCGGGAGTGGGCGAACACGAAGAGGAAGGGGGAGGTGTCGGCGTCGTGCCCCTCCGGCGCATGAGCCCCGAGCTGCCGCCGCAACAGCTTCATGGGCCTCTTGTAGCGCAGCTTCGACCACGGCGACACGACGATCTTTCCCCGGACGAGTTCGGCTTTGTACCCGTCGGGGGTGTCGAGTTCCGCCACGACTCGGAGCAGGCTGTCGAAGTCCCCGGTGGCGCCCGGATCTCCGGCGCCTGCCGGGTTTTCGGCGGATGAGGCGTCCGCCGACGCCTGCCGATGCGTCATGGTGGTCACGGTAGTTCCCCGTACGGTCATTCGCGGGTATCCGGCTCGAACGCAGTCGCCTCCGGCGCCTGCTGAACCCGTATCCGCGGGACTCACCCGTACGGGCGAACGAGGGGATTTGACCTCAACCATGCTTCAGGTCGGACCCTCGTGCGCATGGACATCACAACGCAGCACCACACCGAAGTGCCGATGAGGCTGGTCGTCGTATCGGGCAGCAACCGGCAGGGCCGATTCGGGCCCGTCGTCGTGGACTGGTTCCTCGAACACGCGCGGCGGCGGGGGGACTTCGCCACCGAAGTCGTCGACCTCGGCGAGGTCGAGTTCCCCACGGACCTGGGGCCCCGGCTGCCCGAGGGCGCCGAGGCGGTGACGGCGAAACTGGCGGCGGCGGACGCGTTCGTCGTCGTGACACCCGAGTACAACCACTCCTACCCCGCGGCCCTCAAGAGCCTCATCGACTGGCACGGCACCGAGTGGCGCGCCAAGCCCGTCGCGTTCGTCTCCTACGGCGGGCTGTCGGGCGGGCTGCGGGCCGTCGAGCATCTGCGGCCGGTCTTCGCCGAACTGCACACCGTCACCGTCCGCGACACGGTCTCCTTCCACCACGCCCACACCCAGTTCGACGCCGAGGGACGCCACCGGAACCCCCAGCGCTGCGACGCCGCCGCCAAGACACTGCTCGACCAGCTGGCGTGGTGGGGCCGGGCGCTGCGGGAGGCCAGAGCCGTCCGGCCGTACGAGGCCTGAGAGGGTACCGGCCGGCCGTCAGGCCCGGCGGCCCAGCAGAGCCAGCAGCCTGGTCTGATGGCTGTCGCCCGGCGGGGGCTCGATCGGCGGGGCGAACAGGCCCGTCGCCGACAACTGGGCCGCGTACGGGGTGACCTCGTCCAGCGCGAAGGCGACCAGGTCCTCCGGGAGCCGCTCGGGCGCGCCGATCGCTCGCGCGAGGTCCCACGAGTGGACCACCGCGTCGGTCGTCATCTGCGCGCAGTACGCCACGGCCGGTGTCTCCCCGTACGACAGCTGGACCGTCCGCTTCAGCGCCCCCGGCGCGGCGAACGCCCGCTTGGCCGCCCGCGCCGCCGCGTCCCACGCGGCGCGCGGGTCCCGGCCCAGCACATCGCCGTCGTACCCGTCCCCGACATCCGCGATCGTGGCGCCGTCCGTCACCAGATCGGGCACCCACAGCTGCTCGGCGGTCAGATGGTTGACCAGATCCCGCACGGACCAGTCGGTACACGGCGTCGCCTCGCCCCACTGATCGGCCCGCACGGCGTGGACCCGCTCCGTGAACAGCCCGAGCGCCGCGGAGTGCCGGGCGAGCAGGGTGCGCACGTCATGTTGCAAATGTGCCATGCGCCCACTGTGGCGCGACAGCCCCGACTCCACCGCGACCCTCCCCCCGCGTGTCGACCCCACCCCCCCTCGACCCCCGACCCCGGGCCGCGCCCCGCCGTGCCGCCCCGGCGTCCTCCGGTCAGTCGTCGGCCGACGCCAGGGCCTCCCGGACGCCCTTCTCCCGGGCGCCGAGGAAACGCGGGTCCGGCTGGAGCGCGATGTCCATCGCGGCCTTGCCCGCCGCGACCAGTTCGCGCGCGCCGCCGTAGAACCAGGTGCCGTCGTGGGGTTCGCCGACGCCGACGCCGTACGCGTCGATCCCGGCGGAGTCGCAGAGGGCGAGGGCGCGGCGGATGTGGAAGCCCTGGGTCACCAGGACCGCGCGGTCCACGCCGAAGATCTTCCGGGCCCGGACGCAGGAGTCCCAGGTGTCGAAGCCGGCGTAGTCGCTGACGATCCGCTCGTCCGGGACGCCTTTCCCGGCCAGATACGTCCGCATCGCGTCGGGCTCGTCGTACTCCTCGCGGCTGTTGTCACCGGTGACCAGGACGACCCTGACCTTCCCCGAGCGGTACAGCTCCGCGGCCGTGTCGAGGCGGTGGGCGAGATACGGCGTCGGGCGCCCGTCCCACAGACCCGCGCCGAAGACGACGGCGACGTCCTGCTTCGGGACGTTCGCGACCGTACGGATCCGGTCGTCGGTGGAGAGGTGGAGCCAGGTCGCGGGGGTCAGCGCCAGCACCGTGCCGAGCATGGTGGCCTGAACCAGCCGGCGGCGGGTGCGCCGGGAGCGGGGCAGCCGGGGCCGCAGCGCCCGCAGCACGGGACGGGCGGCGTCGGGCAGCCGCTCCCACAGCCGTATTCGTGGTCGGTCCATGCCCGGTCAGACGCCTGATCGGCGCGTGCGGTTCTGCCGCGGGCGTCATCACGCGATCACCGAACCCGACGCACCCGCATGTCAGGTACATAGCCATCGGCGGTCTCCTTCGATCGACGAGGCCCCCCGGACGGTGCCGAGGAGCGGTCCGACCCCAGGATGCGCCGTTCCGGTGCGGCCCGTACCGGCCTGTGGACAACCCGCCCCCGGCCCCGGCCGTGAAGGCGTGAACCCGGCCCCCGGGCGTCCCCCCGCGCCCGGCTGTCACCGCCGCCGGTTACCGTCGGGGCATGGAAGGCACCACCGGCACGACACCGAACGGGCCCGGCGCCCAGGGCCCGCACCCCCATGCGTACGGGCACCCGGCCGCCCCGGGACACGGCGGCGCGCAGGAGCATCCCGCGCACCCACGGGACGGCCACCCCGGCTCCTTCGGCGACGACGCGTACGGCTACGACGAGGCGGCCACCGCCCGCTGGGCGCCCGAGCCGGACAAGCGCCCCGGCCGGACCGCCTTCCAGCGCGACCGCGCCCGGGTGCTGCACTCCGCGGCGCTCCGCAGACTCTCCGGGAAGACCCAGGTCGTCACCCCCGGCACCCGCAACCAGGCCTGGGACGCCAGCCCCCGCACCCGGCTCACCCACTCCCTCGAATGCGCCCAGGTCGGCCGGGAGCTGGGGGCCGCGCTCGGCTGCGACCCCGACCTCGTGGAAGCCGCCTGCCTCGCCCATGACCTCGGCCACCCGCCCTTCGGGCACAACGGCGAGGTCGCGCTCAACGAGGTCGCCGAGGACTGCGGCGGCTTCGAGGGCAACGCCCAGTCCCTGCGTCTGCTCACCCGGATCGAGCCCAAGAGGTTCCTCACCGCCGAGGCGGCCGAAGCCGCCGGCATCACCGACCCCCGCGCACCCGGCACCCCCGGCGCCCCCGTGAGCGTCGGGCTCAACCTCACCCGCGCCGCCCTCGACGCCGCCACCAAATACCCCTGGCCCCGCGGCGGCCATCCCACCGACCCCGCGTCGGTCAAATTCGGGGTGTACGAGGACGACCTGCCCGTCTTCGCCTGGATCCGCGACGGCGCGCCCCGCCACCGCCGCTGCTTCGAGGCCCAGGTCATGGACTGGTCCGACGACGTGGCCTACTCCGTCCACGACTTCGAGGACGGCCTCCACGCCGGTCATATCGACCCCAATCTGCTGCTCGCCGAGCCCGAGCGGGCCGATATCCAGCGCGTCGCCATCGGCCGCTACGTCCCCGCCGACACCGACCCCGAGGAGCTGTCCGAGGCCCTCGACCGCCTCCTCGACCACGACTGGTGGCCCCACCACTACGACGGCTCCGCCCAGGCCCAGGCCCGGCTCAAGGACGCCACCAGCCAGCTCATCGGCCGGTTCTGCCTCGCCGCCGAGGGCGCCACCCGTGAGCGGTACGGCACCGGGCGCCTCACCCGGTACGCCGCCGAGCTGGTCGTCCCCCGCGCCACCCGCAACGAATGCGCCGTCCTCAAGGCCGTCGCCGACCGCTATGTGATGCAGCGCGCGGAACAGGCCGCGCTCCGCGCCGACCAGCGCGTCGTCGTCGCCGAGCTGGCCGAGGCGCTGGCCCGGCGCGCACCCGACGGACTCGACCCCCAATTCCGGGCCCTCTTCGACGCCGCCCCCGACGACCGGGCGCGCGGTCGGGTGATTGTGGATCAGGTCGCGTCCCTCACCGACGCCTCGGCGCTGACCCTGCACGCCCAGCTCACAGCCCGCCGCTGACCCTCTGACCGGCCCCGGAGAGGGGGCGTCGACAAGACACGCCCGGGGTACTCCCTCTTCCGCCATCACGCTCCGTGCGGGACGCTCGCAGCAGGCCGCTGCGGCACGGAGCACGGACGGCCGCCGGTGGGACAGAAGCACAGAGGAGGCATCAAGTGGTCGACGGACACCGGACATTCGTCATCGTCGGCGGTGGTCTCGCCGGGGCCAAGGCCGCCGAGACCCTGCGGGCGGAGGGCTTCACCGGGCGAGTGATCCTCATCGGCGACGAACGCGACCACCCATATGAACGCCCTCCGCTCTCCAAGGGCTATCTCCAGGGCAAGGACAGCCGTGACAGCGTCTTCGTCCACGAGCCCGGCTGGTACGCCCGCGCCGATGTGGAGCTGCACCTGGGCCAGACCGTCGTCGCCGTCGACCGGCAGTCCCGGTCGGTACGGCTCGGCGACGGTACGGTCCTCGGCTACGACAAGCTGCTGCTGGCCACCGGCGCCGAGCCCCGGCGCCTCGACATCCCCGGCACCGAGCTGGCCGGGGTCCACCATCTGCGGCGCCTCGCCCACGCCGAACGGCTCCGCCAGGTGCTGGCCGCCCTCGGCCGCGAGAACGGCCGCCTGGTGATCGCCGGAGCCGGCTGGATCGGTCTGGAGGTCGCCGCCGCGGCCCGCGGCTACGGCGCCGAGGTCACCGTCGTCGAGCCCGAGCCCACGGCCCTCCACCAGGTCCTGGGCCCCGAGCTGGGCCAGCTCTTCACCGATCTCCACCGCGAGCGGGGCGTCACCTTCCATTTCGGCGCCCGGCTCACCGAGATCACCGGCCAGGACGGCATGGTCCTCGCCGCCAGGACCGACGACGGCGAGGAGCACCCCGCGCACGCCGTGCTCGCCGCGATCGGCGCCGCCCCGCGCACCGCACTCGCCGAGGCCGCGGACCTCGCGCTCGCCGACCGCGCCCACGGCGGCGGGATCGCCGTCGACGCCGCCCTGCGCACCTCCGACCCCGATATCTACGCGGCCGGGGACGTGGCCGCCGCCGAGCATCCGCTGCTGGACACCAGGATCCGGGTCGAGCACTGGGCCAACGCCCTCAACGGCGGCCCGGCCGCCGCCCGCTCGATGCTCGGCCGCGACGTCGTCTACGACCGGGTGCCGTACTTCTTCTCCGACCAGTACGACCTCGGGATGGAGTACTCGGGCTGGGCCCCGCCCGGCACCTACGACCAGCTCGTGCTCCGCGGCGACGTCGGCAAGCGCGAGTTCATCGCCTTCTGGCTGCGCGACGGCCGGGTCCTGGCCGGAATGAATGTGAACGTGTGGGACGTCACCGGCACGATCCAGGCGTTGATCCGCTCCGGTGGGCCGGTCGACCCCGACGCACTCGCCGACCCCTCCGTGGCCCTGACCGAACTGACCGGCGGACGCACCGGCTGACCCGTCCGCCGCGGGGCCCCCGGCCGCAGAACCCCGTCCGCCGCGGGGCCCCGGGCCGCCGACGAACCGGCCGCCGGGGACCGCCCCCGGGACTCTCGCGGGACCTTCGCGGATCCGTCGCGGGAGCTTCCCGGGACCGCCCGCGGCCGGTTCCGGACGGCCGGTCGTCCACAGGGCCCCGGAAGTGTCCCCGCGCCACCGTAGACTTCACGCGTGGCAGGCAGGATCAACGATGACGACGTCAAGGCGGTACGGGACGCGGTCCCGATCGATTCCGTCGTGTCCGAGTACCTCCAGCTGCGGAACGCGGGCGGCGGCAATCTGAAGGGGCTCTGCCCCTTCCACGACGAGAAGTCGCCGTCGTTCCAGGTCAGCCCGAGCAAGGGACTCTTCCACTGCTTCGGCTGCCAGGAAGGCGGCGACACGATCGCCTTCGTGATGAAGATCGATCATCTGACCTTCGCCGAGACGGTCGAGCGGCTGGCGGCCCGCGCCGGGATCACCCTGCGGTACGAGGAGGGCGGCTACAACCCCTCCCACCAGCGGGGCGAGCGCATCCGCCTGATCGAGGCCCACAAGGTCGCCGCCGACTTCTACCGGGACCAGCTGGAGAACGGCGCCGAGGCCGAGACCGGCCGCGCCTTCCTCGCCGACCGCGGCTTCGACCGCGACGCCGCCGAGCACTTCGCCGTCGGCTACAGCCCCCAGGGCTGGGACCACCTCACCCGCTTTCTGCGCGGCAAGGGCTTCAGCGACAAGGAGCTGGTCCTCTCCGGGCTCTCCCAGGAAGGCCGCCGCGGCCCCATCGACCGCTTCCGGGGCCGGCTGATGTGGCCCATCCGCGATATCGCGGGCGATGTCGTCGGCTTCGGCGCCCGCAAGCTGTACGAGTCCGACAACGGCCCCAAGTATCTGAACACCCCCGAGACCGGGATCTACAAGAAGTCCCAGGTGCTGTACGGCATCGATCTGGCCAAGAAGGAGATCGCCAAGACCAGCAGCGCCGTCGTCGTCGAGGGGTACACCGATGTGATGGCCTGCCATCTCGCCGGGGTCACCACCGCCATCGCCACCTGCGGTACGGCCTTCGGCGGCGACCACATCAAGATCCTGCGACGGCTCCTGATGGACAACGCCACCGCCGAGGTGATCTTCACCTTCGACGGTGACGCGGCCGGCCAGAAGGCCGCCCTGCGCGCCTTCGAGGACGATCAGAAGTTCGCCGCCGAGACCTCCATCGCGATCACCCCGGGCGGCATGGACCCCTGCGAGCTGCGGCTCGCCGAGGGCGACGGGGCGGTCCGCAGCCTGGTCGGCGATCGGACGCCGCTCTTCGAGTTCGCCCTCCGCCATGTGGTGAAGCGCCACAATCTGGAGAGCCCCGCGGGCCGGGCAGCGGCGCTCGACGAGGCCGCGCCCATCGTCGCCGGGATCAAGAACATCGCCATCCAGCACGAGTCCGCGGTCCAGCTCGCGGGCATGGTCGGCATCCTCGACACCCAGTTCGTGGTCAAGCGCGTCTCCCAGCTCGCCCGCTGGGCCCGGGACCGCGGCGGCCGGGGCCCGGCCGCCCCGCCCCGCCCCGGCGGCGACCGGCACACCGCGGGCCCCTCCGGCGCCGCCGTCCCCGGACCCGCGGGACCGGCGCTCAACCTCCGCAGCCCCGCCCACCGCACCGAGCGCGAGCTGCTGAAGCTCGCCCTCCAGCGCCCCGAGCTGGTCTCACCCGCCTTCGACGCCTACGGATCCGACGAGTTCACCGCGCCGCCCTACACGGCCGTACGGCAGACCATCGCCGAGGCGGGCGGCGCCGAGCAGGGCACCGCGGACCCGGCCGGCTATCTGGTCATGGTCCGGGACGCGGCGGCCGACGACACCGTCCGGGCGCTGGTCACGGAGCTGGCCGTCGAGGCGATCCACTGCCGGACCATCGACGAGACCTATGCCGGGGTCCAGCTGGTCCAGGTCCGGCTGCGCGCCGTCGACCGCCGGATCGCCGAGGTCCAGGGCACCCTCGCCCGGCTCGGCCAGGGCGCCGACCCCGAACGGCACACGGCCGTACAGAACGAGCTGTGGGTCCTCCAGCAGTACGCCCAGTCCCTCCGCAACCACGGCGCCGCGGCCCTCTGACCCGGGACGGCCGCGGCCCCCTGCCCCCGGGCGGGGCGGCCCTCCGACCCGGGGCGCGACGACCGGACCCCGCGCCCCGCGCCCGGCCCGCCTTCTCCCGAAGGCCCTCGCGAGCCCGCCCGGTAGCGCGGCACGGTAATCGGCCGGTCACGGAACGGACTCAAAAAAACGCCGCACGCCCCTCGTGGTGGAGATGTGCCGTACCCCACACTGGGGGCGGTGCCCGAGTCCTCGGAGCGCGGCCGGCCCACCGCCGGTGGGCCTCTCACTCCCGCGGATCCGCTCATCGTGTACGGGACGGACAGCGGCCCGGCCGCAGCCGTCCCGCTGCCGCACGCCCTCGAACCGGCAGCGATCACCCTGGAGGTCGCCCCGTGCAGACCCGGACCCAAGCCCGGACCCTCACCCCGGCCCCACCGGCCGCCGACGCCCCCGGCGGCCCGCGCCGCGATCCGGGCGAAGCGCTCGCCACCGTACCGGCACAGCATCCGCCGCCCGGACATCCCGAGGCGATACCCGAAGCCGAGACCGAAGGACCCGAGATGCCCGAGGCCGCCCGGACCCTGGCCCGGGCCGACAGCGGCGGCCCCTCGTCCGACCTGTTCCGGCAGTATCTGCGGGAGATCGGCCGGATACCCCTGCTCACCGCGGCCGAGGAGGTCGAACTCGCCCGCTGCGTCGAGGCCGGGCTGTTCGCCGAGGAGAAGCTCGCGGGCACCCCCGATATCAACAACTCCCAGCTCGCCGTCGATCTCGACCGGCTGGTGGTCCTCGGCCGGATGGCCAAACGCCGCCTCATCGAGGCGAATCTGCGGCTCGTGGTCTCCGTCGCCAAACGCTATGTCGGCCGGGGCCTGACCATGCTGGACCTCGTCCAGGAGGGCAATCTCGGCCTCATCCGCGCGGTGGAGAAGTTCGACTACGCCCGCGGCTACAAGTTCTCCACCTACGCCACCTGGTGGATCCGGCAGGCGATGTCCAGGGCCCTCGCCGACCAGGCCCGGACCATCCGCGTCCCCGTCCATGTCGTCGAACTCATCAACCGCGTCGTCCGCGTCCAGCGCCGGATGCTCCAGGAACGCGGCCAGGAACCCACCGCCGAAGAGGTCGCGGCCCAGCTCGACCTGCCGCCGGAACGCGTCGGGGAGGTCCTGCGGCTGGCCCAGGAACCGGTCTCCCTGCACGCCCCGGTGGGGGAGGAGGACGATGTCGCGCTCGGCGACCTCATCGAGGACGGCGACGCCGCGTCCCCCGTGGAGTCCGCCGCGTTCCTGCTGCTGCGGGAGCATCTGGAGGCCGTGCTCTCCACCCTCGGCGAACGCGAACGCAAGGTGGTCCAGCTGCGGTACGGCCTGGTCGACGGCAGGCCGCGCACCCTGGAGGAGATCGGCCGGATCTTCGGCGTGACCCGGGAACGGATCCGCCAGATCGAGTCCAAGACCCTCAACAAGCTGCGCGACCACGCCTTCGCCGACCAGCTGCGGGGCTACCTCGACTGAGGAAGCCCCACACCCGGCCGACCCGTGCCCCGTCGACCCGTGTCTCAGTCGACCTCCGCCACCGCCTGGGCGAACTGCGCCGAGTACAGCCGGGCGTACGCCCCGTTCGCCGCCAGCAGCACGTCGTGCGTCCCCTGCTCCACGATCGAACCGTTCTCCATCACCAGGATCACATCGGCGTCCCGGATCGTGGAGAGCCGGTGCGCGATCACAAAGCTCGTCCGCCCCTTGGCCAGCCGTGCCATCGCCTTCTGGATCAACACCTCGGTACGGGTGTCCACCGAGCTCGTCGCCTCGTCCAGGACCAGGATCACCGGGTCCGAGAGGAACGCCCGCGCGATGGTGATCAGCTGCTTCTCCCCGGCGCTGACGCCCGCGCCGTCGTCGTCGATCACGGTGTCGTACCCGTCGGGCAGCGTCCGGACGAACCGGTCCGCGTGCGCCGCCCGCGCCGCCTCCTCGATCTCCGCGCGGGTCACCTCCCGTGCGGCTCCGTAGGCGATGTTCTCCGCGATCGTGCCGCCGAAGAGCCAGGTGTCCTGGAGGACCATGCCGATCCCCGACCTCAGCTCGTCCCGGGGCAGACCGGCGATATCGACCCCGTCGACACTGATCCGCCCGCCCGTGACCTCGTAGAACCGCATCAGCAGATTGACCAGGGTGGTCTTCCCCGCCCCCGTCGGGCCGACGATGGCGACCGTCTGGCCCGGCTCGACGCCCAGCGACAACTCCTCGATCAGCGGCCTGTCCGGCTCGTACCGGAACGACACCCGCTCCAGCTCGACCCGGCCGGCCGGGCGCCGAACGGCCGCCGCGCCGGGCGCGCCGCCGGTCCCGTCCCCGCCACCGCTTCCGTTCCCGGTCCCGTGGACCGATTTCGCGGTCGCGGTCGCGGTCGCGGTCGCGGGAGCGTCAGGGGTCTGCTCCTCCGCGTCCAGCAGTTCGAACACCCGCTCCGCCGACGCCACCCCCGACTGCACCAGATTCGCCATCGACGCGACCTGCGTCAGCGGCATCGAGAACTGCCGGGAGTACTGGATGAACGCCTGTACCTCCCCGATCGACAGCGTCCCGGACGCCACCCGCAGCCCGCCGACCACCGCCACCAGCACATAGTTCAGATTGGAGACGAAGAACATCAGCGGCTGCATCATCCCGCTGTGGAACTGCGCCTTGAACCCGGCCTCGTACAGCGCGTCGTTCTGCTCGGCGAACTCCCGGGCCGACTCCTTCTGCCGCCCGAACACCTTCACCAGCGAGTGCCCCGTGTACATCTCCTCGACATGGGCGTTCAGCTTCCCCGTCGTCCGCCACTGCTGGACGAAGTGCGGCTGGGACCGTTTGCCCACCCGGGTCGCCACGGCCACCGACACCGGCACGGTCACCAGCGCGACCAGCGCCAGCAGCGGGGAGACCCAGAACATCATCGCCAGCACCCCGACGATGGTCAGCAACGAGTTGATCAGCTGCCCCATCGTCTGCTGGAGGGTCTGGGCGACATTGTCGATGTCGTTGGTGACCCGGCTGAGCACCTCGCCCCGCTTGGCCCGGTCGAAGTACGACAGCGGCAGCCGCTCCAGCTTCCGCTGGACGTCCTCCCGCATCCGGTACACCGCCCGGTTGATCACCTTGATCGAGCAGCGGGTGGCCACCAGCGCCAGCAGCCCCGAGAGCAGGAACAGCACCAGCGCCACCAGCAGCACCTGCCCCACGGCGGTGAAGTCGATGCCCCGCCCCGGGGTGAAGTCCACCCCGGAGAGCATGTCGGCGAGCCCGTTGTCGCCGTCGGCCCGCAGATCCGCGATGACGCCGGCCTTGTCCGTCCCCTCCACACTCCGGCCGACGACCCCGGCGAAGATCAGGTCGGTGGCCCGCCCCAGTACCCAGGGGCCCACCACCGAGAGCGCCACACTCAGCACCGCCGCGGCCAGCATCACCCACAGCAGGGCCCGGTCCGGCGCGAGCTGCCGCAGCAGCCGCCGCCCCGACCCCGCGAAGTCCATCGACCGCTCCGCCGAGCCTGCCGTCATCATGCGTGGCCCGCTCATGCGGCCTCAGCCTCCGTCAGCTGGGAGAGGACGATCTCCCGGTAGGTTTCGTTCCGCTCCATCAGTTCCTCGTGGGTACCGGAGCCCACCACCCGGCCCTCGTCGAGGACGACGATCCGGTCGGCGTCGCGGATCGTCGACACCCGCTGTGCCACGATCACCACCGTCGCCTCCGAGGTCTCGGCCGACAGCGCCGACCGCAGCGCCGCGTCCGT
Organism: Streptomyces sp. NPDC059248; assembly: GCF_042753905.1. Taxonomy (NCBI): domain Bacteria; kingdom Bacillati; phylum Actinomycetota; class Actinomycetes; order Kitasatosporales; family Streptomycetaceae; genus Streptomyces; species Streptomyces sp. NPDC059248. The sequence continues at coordinate 68,210 of NZ_JBHYZV010000024.1, forward strand.
GGCGTAGTCGAGCGCCGAGAACGAGTCGTCGAAGAGGTAGATCTCCGGCCGCTGCACCAGCGTGCGGGCGATCGCGAGCCGCTGCCGCTGCCCGCCGGAGACGTTCGTGCCGCCCTGCGCCACCGCCGCGTCGAGCCCGCCGTCCAGCTCCCGTACGAAATCGGCCGCCTGCGCCACCTCCAGGGCCCGCCACAGCTCGTCGTCGGTCGCGTCGGGCCTGCCGTACCGCAGATTGGTGGCGACCGTCCCGGAGAAGAGATACGGCCGCTGCGGGACCAGGCCCACGGTCCTGGCCGTCAGCGCCGGGTCGAGCGACCGCACATCGACCCCGTCGACCAGTACCGTGCCGCCGGTCGCGTCGAACAGCCGGGGGACCAGCCCCAGCAGGGTCGACTTGCCGCTGCCGGTGGAGCCGATCACGGCCGTCGTCTCGCCGGGCCTGGCGGTGAGGGAGACGCCCCGCAGGACCGGCTCCTCGGCGCCCGGATAACGGAACTCGACGTCCCGCAGCTCCAGATGCCCGTGCCGTTCCAGCGCGCGCACCGGCTCCCGGGGCGGCGCCACGCTCGACGAGGTGGACAGCACCTCCTCGATCCGCTCGGCGCAGACCTCGGCCCTGGGCACCATCATGAACATGAAGGTGGCCATCATCACGGCCATCACGATCTGCATCAGATACGCGAGGAAGGCGGTGAGTGCCCCGATCTGCAGCTCCCCGTCGTCGATACGGTGGGCGCCGAACCAGACCACGGCCACGGACGAGACGTTGACCACCGTCAGCACGGTCGGGAACATCAGCGCCATCAGCCGGCCGGTGGCCAGCGACACATCGGTCAGCCCGGTGTTGGCCTCCCGGAAGCGCTCCCGCTCGTACGCGTCCTTCACAAACGCCCGGATCACCCGGTTCCCGGTGATCTGCTCGCGCAGAACCCGGTTCACCGTGTCCAGCCGCTCCTGCATCGTCCGGAACAGCGGGCGCATCAAGATCACGATCACCGTCACGGCGATCCCCAGCACCGGGACGACCGCCAGCAGGACGGTGGAGAGCGCCACATCCAGCCAGAGCGCCATCACGATGCCGCCGACACACATGATCGGCGCGGAGACCATCAGGGTGAACGCCATCAGGACCAGCATCTGCACCTGCTGGACGTCATTGGTGGTCCGGGTGATCAGCGACGGGGCGCCGAACCGGCCCACCTCCCGCGCGGAGAAGCTCTGCACCCGGTCGAAGACCGCGGCGCGGACGTCCCGGCCGAGCGCGGCGGCCGTCCGCGCCCCGTAGAACACGGCGCCGATGTTGCAGACGACCTGGACGAGGCTGACGGCGAGCATCACCGCCCCGAGCCGGAGCACCGTATCGGTGTCCCCCTTGACCACGCCGTCGTCGATGATGTCGGCGTTCAAGGTGGGCAGGTAGAGGCTGGCGCTGGTCTGGAGCAGTTGCAACAGCACCAGCAGGGCGATCGTTCGCGTGTACGGACGCAGATGGGTCTTGAGCAGTCGTATCAGCACGTGCTGTCTCTCGAAGTCGGCAGGCGGCGGGTCCCGGGGGCTGCGAGCAGCATGGAACCTCGACCCGACTCGAGGTCAAGTAGGTCCGGCAACGGCGACGCCCCGGTCCATCTTGCGGCACCGGGCCGCCGAACCCCAGGCGATTTTCCTCAAACCCGGGTCAAAGCCGGGCCCGGCAAGATCGACAAATCGACAAGGGGCTGGTCAGAGCAGCCCGCCCAGGCCCAGATTGGCCGGGCCCGGCACCCCGCCGCCGCCGTAGGTCCCGTCGCCGCCGCCGTACGCGCCCCCGGCGCCGTTCCCGCCCATCGCGGGCACCGGCGGGAACGCCCCCGGGTGGAGCTGGTCGCGCGTCGCCCCGTACTGCTGGCGCACCGACCGCCCCACGGCCGCGTCCTCACCCGGCTCCAGCACCTCCAGCGCCGCGGGCCGCCAGGCGGGCGGGGCGGCGGGGGAGAGGGAGCCCCGGGACACCCCGAGCGCCCACGCCGCCTGCCGGGCGGCGCCGATGGCCGCGTAGTCGGCGGGCTGCGGTACGACGATCTGCGCGCCCAGGATGCCGGGCGCGGCGGACCGTACCGCGGGCAGATCGGCGCTGGCGCCCAGCAGGAACACCCGGCGCACCTGTACGCCCCGGTCGCGCAGCACGTCCATGGCGTCGGCGAGGGAGCAGAGCATGCCCTCGAAGGCGGCGCGCGCCAGATGCTCCGGGCGCATCGACTCCCGGCGCAGCCCGCTCAGGGTGCCCGCGGCGTGCGGCAGCTCCGGGGTCCGCTCGCCCTCCAGATACGGCAGCAGCACCAGGCCCGAGGCGCCGGGCGTGGACTTCATCGCGAGGTCGGAGAGGGCGCCCAGGTCCTCGACGCCGAGCAGCTCGGCGGTGCCGCGGAGGGCCCGTACCGCGTTGAGGGTGTGGACGACCGGGAGGTGCATCCCGGTGGCGTCGGCGTACGAGGTGATCATCCCGGCCGGGTCGGCGAGCGCCTCGTGGTGCACGGCCGTCACGGAGCCCGAGGCGCCCAGCGACACCACGGCGTCGCCGGGACCCACACCGAGACCGAACGCGGCGGCCATCGTCTCGCCGGTGCCGGCGGAGATCAGCAGCCCCTCGGGGGTGGTGCCCGCGGTGTCGGCGGGGCCGATGACCTCGGGCAGCCCGCAGTGGTGGCCGAGCGCCAGCTCCACCAGATCGGAGCGGTACGTCCCCGTCGCCGCCGACCACCAGCCGGTGCCGGAGGCCCCGCCCCGGTCCGTGGTCCGCCGCTGCGGGCGTCCCAGGAGCTGCCACACCAGCCAGTCGTGCGGCTGGAGCACGGCCGCGATCCGCCGCGCCGCCTCCGGCTCGGCCTGCGCCAGCCAGCGCAGCCGGGCCACCGGACGGGTCGCCTGCGGTACGGAGCCGATGGCGTCGGCCCAGACCTGCCGCCCGCCGAGCGCGTCGATCAACTCGGCCGCGGCGACCTGGGCCCGCCGGTCGTTCCCCACCAGTGCCGGACGCACCGGGGCGCCCTGCTGGTCGAGCGCCACCAGCCCGTTCTGCTGCGCGGAGACGCCGATGGCCTGCACGCCCTCCAGCAGCCCGCCGGCCGCGGCCTCGCCGAGCGACAGCAGCCACGCCTGTGGATCGACGTCGGTGGCCTTGGGATCCACGGGGTGCTGGGCGTATCCCTGGCGTACCACGGTGCCGGTGTCCTCGTCGCAGACGACGACACGGCTGAAGGCGGACGAGCTGTCCAATCCGGCGACTATCCCCATGGGGAAGGATTCTGCCCCACGCCCGCGCCGACCGGTCCCGCCGGACCCCACCGCTTATGTGTTGCTGGTGCCCCAGTCGTCCTCGGCGCCCTGGCCGCGCTCCCGCAGCGACCGCACCCGCTCCGCCACGGACTCCGGCAGCCGGTCCCCTACCTTGTCGCCCACCACGTGCAGGGCCTTGCCCGCGAGCCGCTGTCCGTTCTGGGCCGCGGACTCGGCGGCGTTGCGCACGGCCGGGTTCTGCGACATCTCCCGGACCGACTTCCGCAGCTGTTCGTAGCGCTCGCGGCCGGCCCGCGCGCCCAGCACATAGCCGACACCCAGCCCGACGGCGAACGTGAGCTTGTACCGCATCGCTCTGCTCCCTTCCCTGTACGCCCGGTCCCCGCCCGCCTACCCGGACCGGGCCGTGATCACCCGGGACCCTACCGATTGGCGGAGCACCCCCCTGCTTGCGCTAATGTATGTGTCGCAGCGAGCACACGCCCTCCGGGAAGCCTCCGGTAGGTACGTTCGGTGCACACGCAGCAATCCCCTGTAGCTCAATTGGCAGAGCAGCCGGCTGTTAACCGGCAGGTTACTGGTTCGAGTCCAGTCGGGGGAGCGCAATCCCCTGTAGCTCAATTGGCAGAGCATTCGGCTGTTAACCGGAGGGTTGCTGGTTCGAGTCCAGCCGGGGGAGCGTCAAGCGCAGAGGACCCGTCACGGGTCCTTTTCGCGTTTCCGGACCGATGGTGTCCGGTCCTTCTTCCCTGTCCTCACGAGGTGTTGGAGGGGTGTGTTCCCGAGAGCCTGGTGATTTCCGGTACCGCGGGGAACCGTGCAGGCCGCGGCGTAGTCTTCACCTGCGAGCAGGGCCGACCATCCGAGGCAGCAGATCGTATGACCGGCTATGCTGCGGCAGACGGCGCGCACATTTGTGCGCGACGCGCCGTTAGGGGCGGTAGCTCAGCCGGTTAGAGCAGCGGACTCATAATCCGTCGGCCGTGGGTTCGAGTCCCACCCGCCCCACCGAGCCGCAGGTCAGAGAATCGTTCTGGCCTGCGGATTTTTTATGCGCCGCGATGGTAGCGGCGACTCCCTTCTCCCGCTTCCCCTCTCGTGTCCGAAGGCGCACCGCCGGGCATGTTGGTCATGTACCGTCTGTATGTACATGATGGATGTCGACGGAGCGGGGTGATGGGGATGTCCGTCACGCAGATCGACCTCGACGACGAGGCGCTGGCCGAGGCGATGCGCCTGATGGGGACGGTGACCAAGAAGGAGACGGTCAACGCGGCCCTCCGGGACTACGTGGCCCGGATCAGGCGGCTGGAGGCCGCCGAGAAGCTGGCGGCGCGCGGTGCGCGGGGTGAGTTCGACGCCGCCGCCGAGGCCCACCGGGCCGCCAAGCGTGCGCGCCGGGCGGCCTTCGAGTGATCACCTATCTCCTGGACACGTCGGCCCTCTGGTATCTCCTGCGGACACCGGACGCGCTGCGGTCATGGGAAGGGCATATCGCCGCCGGGGTGTTCTTCGTGTGCGAGCCCACGCGTACGGAGTTTCTGTACTCGGCCACCGGGCCCGCGCACCGGGACGAGGTCGCGGACGAGTTGGACGCCCTGTGCGCCTTGGCCCCGGTTCCGAAGAACGGCTGGCGCTGGGTGGACACCGCCCAGTACAAGCTGACCCAGCACGGGCAGCGTCGCTCCGCGGGGGCCGTCGACCTCCTGGTGTGCGCGACGGCCGTCCACCACGGCCATACCGTGCTCCATGTGGACAACGACTTCGTGACGGTGGCCTCGGTACTCAAGGAAGTGGAGCAGCGCGACGCCCGGGGGTGACGCGGGCGTCGCGCGGGTTCGCCGGTCGGGGCCCGGGCCCGGGGGTCAGGGGGTGATGGTGAAGCCGCGTTTGGCGCCGAGTTCGCGGAGGGACCTCTGGCCGGGGATGCCGTCGGCGTCGGGGCCGGTGTAGCCGAGGCCGCGCTGCCAGGCGGCGTACGCCTTCCTCGTGGCGGTGCCGTAGTGGCCGTCGGCGAGGGAGGCGGTGAGCAGGCCCTCCTTGACCAGGGCCTGTTCGACGGTCTTCACCCCCGCGTAGCTGACAGGGGTGCCGGGGCGGGCGGGGTCCTGGCGGGCGGCCGCGACGAGTTTCGAGAGGTCGACCACCGGCTTGGCCGGCCCGGTGGGCGGCTTGGGCTTGGGGGCGGGGCGTTCGGCGAGCCGGGCGGCGACCTTCTCCCGCAGGTCGGGCATGGTGAAGCCCCTGGGGTCGGATTTGTCGTTCGACCACTCCAGATGGCCGATCACGGACTTCGATGACCAGCCGTGAACCCGGCACAGGGCGGCCGAGACCCGTTCGATGGCCTCCAGTTGGGCGGCGGGCCAGGGGTCCTTCCCGTCGCCGAGGTTCTCGCACTCGAATCCGTAGAAGTGGCGGTTGCCGTCGACGCCGTCGGCGTTGCCCTTGGTGGGGGCGGGGGGCCGGGCGCCGTACGACTCGGCTTTGACGGCTTCGAGGACGACGGGGTCGCCGCCGCCGGCGTGGTTGGTCCGCCCCCAGCCGACCAGATGGACCGTGCCGTCCTTGGTGATCACGGCATGGCACAGCGGCCCCGGCAGACCGGAGTAGCCGTCGCGGCAGATACGTACGGGATCGACGGGGCTCTTGGTGACGGTGTGGTGGATCACGATGCCGTGGACGGGGCCCCAGGGGCGGCCGGACCCCGTCCTGGTGTGGTTCTGCCAGTCGCCGACTTCGGCGACCTCCACCCCCTCGGCGCGGAGGGCGGCCTCGAACTGAGCGGCGGTCATCGGTGTTGCCATCGGCGTTTCTCCAGTGGTGCGGGGACGCTGACTCATACGGCTGATCCGCAGAGTCGTTCATGGCAACAGGAAAAATCGGCTACTTGAGGGCTGAAATCCCCTGAAGAGATGAATTTCGGAGTAAATGCCGGTGTGCACGCCCCTGGTTGGCGCCCTTGTGCGCCGATCGCCGGGGCGGGTGGGTCTGTTGCGTCGTACGTGGCGCCGCGCGGGCGCCGCTCGGGCTCGGCTCGGGCGTCGCGTGAGGGACCGGAATCCCCTTGCCGTGCTCGCCGCCCGCTGCCGACGATGCCCCCATGGACCGTTTCGCCGCGTTCGACGGCACCCCGCTCGCCTGCCGGATCAGCGGCTCGGGCGAACCGCTGATCTGTCTGCCCGGCGGCCCCATGCGCGCCGCCGCCTACCTCGGCGACCTCGGCGGGCTGACGGTGGACCGGCGGCTCGTCCTGCTCGACCCGCGCGGAACCGGGGCGTCCGGTGCGCCCGCCGACCCGGATACGTACCGCTGCGACCGCCAGGTCGACGACATCGAGGCGCTCCGGCTGCGGCTGGGACTCCCGGGCCTCGATCTGCTCGCCCACTCGGAGGGCGGCGATACGGCGCTGCTGTACGCGGCCCGCCATCCCGACCGGGTCCGCGGCCTCGTCCTCGTCACCGCCCGCGCCCGTGCCCGTGCCCTCGGGATCGACTTCACCGGCGCCGACCGGCGCGCGGCGGAAGCACTCAGGGCGGACGAGCCCTGGTACGCGTCCGCCCGCGGCGCCTATGCCGCCGACCGGGACATCGCCGCCCCCTTCTTCTACGGGCGGGCCGCTTCGACGCCGCGGCCGCCGCGCTCGACGCGCCCGTAGGCACGCGCTCGTAGGCACGCGCCCGCAAGCACGTGCTCGCGGGCGTACCTCGACAGGTCCGCGACATAAGATTTCGGCCATGGCTGAAATCGAGTTGCCGGACGAGCTGGTGGAGCTGGAGATCCGGGCGTGGGCGGAGATCCGCGAAGGGCGGCTGGCCGTGGAGACCGCCGCCGCGGTACAGGCGGCGATCACCGCCTACGCGCGGGAGGGCGGGGTGAGCCGCTACGAGGTGGAGAAGCAGCTCAAGGCCCGGGTCCGCGGGAGCGGTGAACCGCCCGCGGCCTGATGTCCCGGACGCCTGGTGAAGGCCCCGACCGGAGGGGACTGGTCGGGGCCTCCATGGTGGAATCCGCGCGCCCGCGAGGTGCGCGCACTTCGAGTCTCCGCCCGCCCGGGGGGTTGGTCAAGCGGCCTCGGCGCCATTCCGCCCGAGGCTTGCATCTGCGGGTTGATCAGGCATATCACCTTGTGTCTGCAACCCTGGCGCACATATCTTGTCGCATATGCAGTCCTATACGATCGGCCGGGCCGCGCGCCTGCTGGGCGTCAGCCCCGACACCGTGCGCCGCTGGGCCGACGCGGGCCGGGTGGCCACCCACCGCGACGACGCCGGCCGGCGCCTCATCGAAGGCCGGGACCTGGCCGCGTTCTCCGTCGAACTCGCCCAGGGCGACGACGGCGACGAGGGGGAGCCCTCGTACACCTCCGCCCGTAACGCCTTCCCCGGCATCGTCACCGCCGTGAAGCTCGGCGACATCGCCGCGCAGGTCGAGATCCAGGCCGGACCGCACCGGCTGGTGTCCCTGCTCACCCGGGAAGCCGTCGAGGAGCTGGGCCTGGAGGTCGGGATGGAGGCCACGGCCCGGGTGAAGTCGACCAGTGTCCACATCGACCGTCCCTGACCCCTGTGAAGGAGCCCCGCCCGATGGTCCCCGTACCGACGCGCCCCGTACCCCGCCCGACCCGCCGTGCCGTCCGCCGCGCCGCGCTCGCGCTGACCGCCGCCGTCGCCCTGCTCGTACCGCTCACCGCGTGCGGTGACAACGATTCCGGCGGCTCCGGGGAGTCCAAGAGCTCCGGGGACGGCGGCAAGCCGCCGAAAGCCGAGCTGACCGTGCTGGCCGCCGCGTCCCTGAAGGACGTCTTCACGACGGCGGGCGCCGCGTACCAGAAGGCCAACCCCGGCACGGAGATCACCTTCTCTTTCGCCGGATCCCAGGAGCTCGCCGCCCAGGTCCGCCAGGGCGCCCCCGCCGACGCCCTGGTCACCGCCGACATCAAGACCATGGACGGGCTGAAGGGCGAGACCGGCACCCCCGCCGTGATCGCCAAGAACCGGCTCGTCATCGCCGTCGAGGACGGCAACCCGCGCAAGGTCGGCGCCCTGAAGGACCTCGCCGACCCGAAGCTGAAGGTCGTCCTCGCCGCGCCCGAGGTACCCATCGGCCGCTACAGCAAGAAGATCCTGGACGCCCAGGGCATCACCGTGAAACCCGTCTCCCAGGAGCCGAACGTCCGGGCCGTGCTGAGCAAGGTCCAGTTGGGCGAGGCCGACGCCGGACTCGTGTACCGCACCGACGCCGCCACCGCGCCCGACAAGGTCGACGCGATCGAGATCCCCGACGCCCAGAACGCCGTCGCCGAGTATCCGGCTGCCACCCTCAAGACCACGAAGAACGAGGCCGCCGCGACCGCGTTCGTGACCTGGCTCAACGGCCCCGAGGCACGGAAGCTCCTCCTCGACGCGGGCTTCCAGCAGCCGTAAGCCCGTGCTCCGCAAGCCTCTTCCGTACGGGACCCGGGAGCGCGGCCCGCGCGCCCGGGTCCCCGCAGCCCTGGCCGTACCCGCCCTGCTCGCCGTCGCGTTCCTGCTGCTGCCGCTGATCGGCATCCTCGCCCGTACCGACTGGTCCGAACTCGGCACCCATCTCACCAGCCCCGGAGTGACCGAGGCCCTCGGCCTCTCGCTCCTCGTCTCGTTCTGGGCGCTCGGCCTGTCCCTGCTGCTCGGTGTGCCCCTTGCCTGGCTGCTGGCCCGTACCGACTTCCCCGGCAAGGCCCTCGTCCGCACCCTCGTCATGCTGCCGATGGTGCTGCCGCCCACCGTCGGCGGTGTGGCGCTCCTCCTCGGCTTCGGGCGGCGCGGACTCCTCGGGCCGTGGCTGGAGGACACCTTCGGGATCACCCTGCCGTTCCACACCTCGGGCGCGGTGGTCGCCGCCACGTTCGTCGCGATGCCGTTCCTCGTCATCAGCCTCGAAGGCGCGCTCAACGGGCTCCGCCCGGAGTACGAGGAGACCGCCGCGTCCCTCGGCGCCTCACCCCTGCGGGTGTTCCGTACCGTCACCCTCCCGATGGTCGCCCCCGGCCTCCTCGCGGGCGCCGCCCTCACCTGGGCCAGGGCGCTCGGCGAGTTCGGGGCGACGATCACCTTCGCGGGCAACCTCCCCGGGGTGACGCAGACCCTCCCGCTCCAGGTCTATCTGCTCCTCCAGGACGACCCGGCCGCCGCGACCTCCGTATCGCTGCTGCTGCTCGCCATCGCCATGGCCGTCCTGATCGCCCTGCGCGGCCGGTGGACCGGCGGCGCGGTCGCCGACCGTACCTCTGCCGACGCCGCCCCCGGAGACGACACCTACGACGACGCTCCGTCGGGCGACCCCCCGGACGGCCGGTGGTCCCTCCACACCCGGGTCACCGGCTTCACCCGGCTCACCCTCGACGCCGCCCCCGGCACCACGATCGCCGTCGTCGGCCCCAACGGAGCAGGGAAGACGACCCTGCTCCGCGCCCTCCTCGGCCTCACCCCGCGCGCCCACGCCGAACTCCGCCTCGGCGACGAGGACGTCACCCGGCTGCCCCCGCACCGGCGCCGGGTCGCCTGGGTCCCCCAGAACGGCGCGCTCTTCCCGCATCTGAGCGCGCTCGACAACACGGCGTACGGGCTGCGCTCCCACGGCGTCCCCCGTACGGAGGCCCGCCGCACCGCCCGCCGCTGGCTCGACCGCCTCGGCGTGGGCCATCTCGCCCACCGCCGCCCCGCCCAGCTCTCCGGCGGCCAGGCCCAACGCGTCGCCCTGGCCCGCGCGCTGGCCGCTGGCCCCCGTCTGCTGCTCCTCGACGAACCGCTCGCGGCGCTCGACCAGACCACCCGCGCCCGGGTACGGCACACCCTGCGCCGCCACCTCGACGGCTTCGGCGGCGTCTGCCTGATCGTCACCCACGACCCGGTGGATGCGGTCTCCCTGGCCGACCGCGTCCTGGTCCTCGACAACGGCACCCCCGTCCAGGACGCCCCACCCACCGAACTCACCCGCCACCCCCGCTCCCCGTGGGTCGCCCGCATGCTGGGCCGCAACGCCTACCCCGGCACGGTGGCCCCGGACGGCTCGATCACGCTACGAGACGGCGGCCACCCCCTGACCGTCGCCGACCCCCCACCCCCCGGCACGGAGATCCTCGCGGTGATCGCCCCCGAATCCATCGCCCTCCACCCCACCCGCCCCACGGGCAGCCCCCGCAACGTCCACCCCGGCACAATCCGCGAGATCACGACATCGGGCGCCCGCCTGCGGGTCCTGGTGACATCCCCGGAAGCCCCCGACCTGATCGCGGAGATCACCCACGAGTCGGCGACGGAGTCGGGCCTGGCGGAGGGCGTGAAGGTATGGACGAGCGTGAAGGCGACGGAGGTGGTGACGGTGGCGCTGTGAGGCCCTGGGGGAGGGGGTCCTTCCTAAGGTGGCGGCGTGCATGACGGAGGCTGTGTGCGAGATGCTGACGACACGAGGCCGGCCAGCGGGTCCGGCTGCTTGAGCCAAGTAAATGAAATGCGCGTTGACTGCCGGAAGAAGTGCAGGTCAGGAAGTGTCGTCCCCGCGTGTGCGGGGGTGGTCCGGGTGACCCGGGTTCGGTCTCGAACGATGGTTCGTCGTCCCCGCGTGTGCGGGGGTGGTCCGATGTGGGCGATGACGAAGCCGGACCTCGGGGTGTCGTCCCCGCGTGTGCGGGGGTGGTCCGCTCGGGTACCAGTTCGCGGGGTCGGCGCGGCGGTCGTCCCCGCGTGTGCGGGGGTGGTCCCTGGGCGAACTCCTCGTCGGGTAGCTGCTCGATGTCGTCCCCGCGTGTGCGGGGGTGGTCCGTAGGCCGACTCTCCGCGGGCGTCGGTGCCGAGGTCGTCCCCGCGTGTGCGGGGGTGGCCCCGCGGTGTTGATGTCGAGCCCCACCGCGTACGGGTTGTCCCCGCGTATGCGGGGGTGGATCCGGTGCCCCCGTCTCCCCGCCTGCCGGCCACTCGTTGTCCCCGGCGCGGAGCGACTGCACCAGCGGGCCGCCGAAGTCCTGCTGTCCACCGCATGAGGGACCAAATGAACACTCTCACCCTTGGCGTCATCGTGCTGACCATGGGAAACCGCGAGCCGGAACTACGGGCCCTCCTCGATTCGGTGGCCGCGCAGGACGGGGGCGCTGCCACGGTTGTCGTACTGGGCCAGGGCACCGGGGTGCCGGATCTCCCGGCCGGGGTGGTGGCCGTCGAACTACCGGAGAACCTCGGGATCCCCGGAGGCAGGAACGCCGGTGTCGCATGGCTGCGGAAACACGGCGGCGTGGACATCGTGGTGATCCTGGACGACGACGGTCTCCTGCCCGGGACCGACACCCTGCGCCTGGTGAGGGAGGCGTTCACCGTTGCCCCCCGGCTGGGGATCGTGAGCTTCCGCATCGCCGATGAGGACGGGCTGACCCAGCGCAGGCACGTCCCCCGCCTGGGCGCCTCCGACCCGTTGAAGTCCGGACCGGTCACCACCTACCTCGGCGGCGGCCACGCCATCCGTATGAGCGTGATCGACGAAGTCGGCGCGTTCCCGACCCCGTTCTTCTACGCGCACGAGGAGACCGACTTCGCCTGGCGCGCCCTGGACGCCGGATGGGATATCCACTACCGCGCCGACCTCGTACTCAACCACCCCCGCACCGCCCCCTCGCGCCACGCCCTCTACTACCGCAACACCGGCCGCAACCGCGTCTGGCTGGCGAAACGGCATCTGCCCGCCGTCCTGGTGCCCGTGTACCTGATGACATGGGCGGCGTACACCGTCAAACAGAGGCCTCCGACGGAGGGCCTCAAGGCGTGGTGGGCCGGATTCTTCGAAGGGGTGCGCGTGCCGTGCCCGCCGCGAAAACCCATCCGGTGGCGCACGGTGTGGCGGATGACCAGGCTGGGGCGTCCGCCGGTGATCTAGGTCGTCTCTTTCGGATCTTGCCGGGCTCGCGTGCCCTGGCACCGCGCCTCGCCGCGTTGTCGTCAGTCGTCGACGCTCCGCGTGGACTCCATCCTCCGCCTTGCGATCCACGGCACCAGACCCCGCTCACTGATCCGGCCTGATCCGAAAGAAACTCCCTAGTCGGCCTCAGAAGGGCGTACGCATCGAGCGCTGCTCCCACTCGCGGATGCGGGTTGTTCCGGTCCCGGCTGCGGGTCCTGGTGACGTCCGCGGAAGCCCCCGGCCTGGTCGCGGAGATCACTCACGAGTCGGCGACGTAGGTGGTGAGCGTGCCGGGTCCGGCCGGCCGTCGCGGCTGTTGCCGCCCGAGGACCGGGGCGTCAGTGGCCGTCCACGGTCGGCCGGTGATGGACGTACTCCACCACGGTGCCGTCCGGATGCCGAGCGTTGAACCCGGCCCCGGTCGGTACCTCCTGAAGCGGAAAGACGATCTCCGCACCCTCGGCCACGAGCCGGTCGTAATAGGGGCGGACATCGTCGACGAGCAGGGTCCCCGTGGTGCTGCGGAACGGCCGCAGATCCTCCCGGCCGCCCTCGATCAGGAGGAACGCGCCGACCGTCGCCAGGCGGAGATTCTTTGCGGGGAACGCGAAGCGGGCATCGGCGTCGACGTCTTGCAGGCGTTCATAGAACGCGATGCGGGATTCCAGCTCGCCGGGTTCGACGAACACCCTGATGAGCACCCGGGGTTCGCGCAGGTCGGATGAGTCGTTATGCCTGCGCCACACTTGGGGAGCAGTAGTTTCGTCGGCCATCGCGCCAGTTTCCGCACGCCTGGTGTGCGAATCAAGCGATGGGCAAGTTGTTCACAGGGTCGTCGCACCAGGCCGTCGTACCGGTGGCGGTCACCGTCAGCCCGAACCGCGTCGGCCCGGGACACCCGGCGGCCGCCCACCACCTGTGAGCACCGGCCAGTTCGTCCCAGAGACGTCGTGGCCCGCTTTGGTAGACGGTGTTCTCCGTCGAGCCGTCTGCGAGTACCGCGGCGGCCCACGACAGGTCGGTCAGGCCGTAGAGCCATGCGCTGACAGCCGGGCCACGCCGGTCGGCCAACAGTGCGCAGTCCCCGATCAGCAGTCCCGCCACGGCGGCGAATGGGTGCCGCAACCGGTCGTCGAGCCCGAGGTCCGTCGCGGTCAGGTCGGTCACCCCTGTGTCGGCGTCACCGGGGAACCCGTCCGGGAGGTACGCGGCCTGGTCGAGCCGGTGCCGCTGGGAACGGATCTTCATGAACTCGACCGTTCCCGTGAACGGCCCCGAGGCGCTTCGTCCGTCGTCGGCGACGACGAGGCCGGCGAGGCAGTCCACATTGCTGAAGCGCGTTCCCCATGGCGCGACGATCCGCCCGCCCGGCCGGGTCTGTTCGACCCACGCGTACGGGAGACCGCGCACACCGGCCGTGGCGATGACCCGGTCGTACGGTGCCCCGGCGGGATGACCGAGCAGCCCGTCGCCGGTGACCACTTCCGGGCCCGGCCCGAACCCGGCGAGCCGGTCGCGGGCGGCTTCGGCGACGGTGGCGTCCACTTCTACGGTGACCACGTTCGCGGCACCGAGGCGGTGGGCGAGCAGGGCGGCGTTCCACCCCGTCCCGGTGCCGATCTCCAGCACCCGGTCACCGTCACGTACATCCAAATCTCGGAGCATACGGGCGACGACGCTCGGCATCGACGCCGAGGACGTGGACAGCCGCCCGGGTTCCGGGCCCGTATGGGCACCGTCGTCCCACTGGGTGACGACCGGTACATCGGCGTCCGCGTACGCGTTCCACCTCTCGGGGTCGTCGCTTCTCGACACCCTGACGCTCGCGCCCGTTTCCATGTCGTAGGGCCACATCGCATCGGGCAGAAACGCGGATCGCGGCACGGCCTCGAAGGACGGAACCCATGCCGGGACCAGGGCCCCGGATTCAAGGAGCCCGCGCCGCACTTCGTCCCGCCGCGCGCGTCTCGACGGCCCGGGAGCCGTCACTTGCGGTGCTTGCCGTCCCCTTCGGGGGTACTGCCGTCAGGACTCGGCGGCTCCTGCGGCGGAGTCCACGGCTGCCCCGGGAGGCTGTCATTGCTCCCGCCACCGTCTCCACTGTCCTCGCCGCCGCCGCTGCGCATGACCGACTCGACCATCACGACCTCCCAAGCTCACCGTATGGACTCATACAGGACTGTAGAGACGAGTGGAGCCGGTCAACAGCCCGCAATTGAGCCCTCTGCAAAAATACCTCGGGTGGGTGACACATCATTTGGCCACTCGTGATGGGGTTTGTTGAAACGTTTTCGCAGATGCGCAGGGTCGAGATCGACGGAACCTGCGGTAGCGGCGCGAGTAACCGGTCTTTCAATGACCTCACACGTCTCGTGGACACCCCGACTAATGTGGGGAATTCTCAGGATGCCCGGCGTTCAGCCGAGGGACTTCTCGATGGCCTCGAAGATGTCCGCGTCGGTTTCCTGCTGCCACGTCGGCAGATCGGGCCAGTCGGCCACGTACCCCGGCTTCGGGTCCTCGAAGTGCTTGAACATCTGCGCGGTCCAGCAGATGGCGACGAAGCGGCCCTTCTGTTCGCGGGAGAGCCGGGCCGTGTGTCCGCCGCTGATCTCGACGAACCGGCGGACCTGCTCGTATACGGATCCCGCGGCTTGCCGCTCCCACTCCGGTGTGTCGTCCCAAGGGGTGATGTACCCGGCCTTCGGTTCCCCCGGGAAGTGCCGCCGCACTCCGGCGATCCATGCCTCGCGGAACAGTCGTGCGCCTTCGGTCTGCGACATGCGACTCCTTTTCGTTTCGGTTTTCCGGGAAGCGATCGTTCTCGGCTCCGGATGGGGCCACGGGCCGACGGCCGGAATCGCCGCTGGTTCAAGCAACCGCACTCAGGGCGTCGGCGAGGGTGTCGCGGCCGGGTGTGTCGTGGGGGAGTGCTCGATACAGCGCCAGAGTTCGTGTCCTCGTCAACCCCGTTCGATACGCCTCCGGCAGGTCACCGTAGACGCGGGCTGCGAGCCGGGCGGCGGTGTCGCGGTCGCCGTCGTGGGCCCGGCAAGTGGCTTCGTCGATCGTGATCAATGCCCTCGTCATGAGCGATGGCGTGCGTGTCAGCGCGAGCGCGGCCTGTTGGGTCTCGTACGCCCGTCGTGTCTCTCCGAGGTGGGTGAACGCCTGGGACAGATGGACGTGGTGTTTCTGCAAGGGGTATCCGAACCAGGTGTCCGCACGCTGTTGCGGGGTCAAATGGTCCGCCAGTCGTTCGACGTCGGCCACCGCGTCGAGTGCGCGCTGCCGGTCACCGCTGACCGCGTAAGCGCGAGCAGCGACCGCCGAGGCGAGGGCTCCCGCCGCGCTCGGTGCGGCACCGGCGATGTGGCGTGCGCGGTCCGCGAGGCGGGCGGAGGCGGCGGCCGCTCCATAGTTGAGCGGCACCATCGCTTCGCGGGCGAGTACCCAGGCATGGAGCAGTCGATCGCCGGACTTCTCCGCCGCCCGAGCGGCGGTGGCGCTCCACCGATGGGACTCACGATGGTGCCCCAAGTCGTGGAGGACGATGGCCACCATTCCTGCCAACTGCCCTGTGACATGGGCGAGAACGGAGCGATCCGCGTCGCTGTGGGGGCGGGTCAGCAGTGGTCTGAGGTCATCGAACTCGGCGGCGAGGTCCCCGAGAACGGCTGCGGGGTCTTGGCCGTGGTAGCCGTAGCCGTACCGTTCGGTCGTGGACTCCCAGTAGTCCAGATCTGTGGCCCGGTCGGCGGCGAGGGCGGCGTCGACGTCCTTGCGGGTGGTCGTGAGTGCGGCGAGCCCGGGACCTGCCATTCCGGCCGCGAGCGCGCCGCGGAGTACTGC
Organism: Streptomyces sp. NPDC059248; assembly: GCF_042753905.1. Classification (NCBI taxonomy): domain Bacteria; kingdom Bacillati; phylum Actinomycetota; class Actinomycetes; order Kitasatosporales; family Streptomycetaceae; genus Streptomyces; species Streptomyces sp. NPDC059248. The sequence continues at coordinate 84,260 of NZ_JBHYZV010000024.1, forward strand.
GCGGCGCTTCATTGGGTCGTCTTCCTGTTCATCGTCGTTGGTGTCCGGCATTGGCCCGATTTCCCACGGGCGTGCTGCCAAGCCTAGGCGGGCGCCGGGGATTCTGAGTCCGTCTGCGATGCGTTCAAGCACCGGCAACGAACTAACCGTCCCATCTCCGCGCGCCATACGGCTGACACGTTCGGGACGAATGTCGCACGCCTCCCCGATCCGGTTGAAGCTCAAGCCGCCCTGGGCATGCGCCAGGGCGAACACCGCCCCGATGTCGCAGCGTTCCAACGCGGCGCGGACGCGCGGGTCGTTCAGCAACGTGGTGGGGAGAGCAGTTGGCGACAGCGGTTCCATTGTGGCCCCTTGGCTGAGCGGCGGTACCCCCACGACGGGTACCCCCATCATGGGCCCCTCTCCGCCTGGTTACCGCAAGGCTGCGTCCGTTCTTCAATGGCCCAACAGCCCACAGCTGAAACGGGTTACCGCTGTTGCCTCTTGTTTCAAAGCCCCCAAGTGGATTGTCCGGCGACGCTCCACCCGGGTTTGGACCGCGCAGCTTTCGAGGAGCTGATCATCCGTATGCGTGCATCTGTCGCCCATGTGTTCGTCCGCACGAGGTGGTTGCGATGACTCTGGAGAGCTTGCTGGCCGAGCCTCGGCCTGTCGTCGATGCGGTGGTGTGTGGGGTGTGTGGGCGGGAGACGGCGGCGCCGGTGGAGGTGCGGCCGGGTGTTGTCGCCTGTCCGGAGCACGTTCTCGATGTGTTCGAGAATCGGGTGGTGGCCCGGTGACCGGTATGGAGCTTCCGGTGTTCCGGGGGCGGGTGGTGCCGTGGATCACGCCGTGGTCCGGGGCGCCGGAGCTGCCCGCACCCCTGGTCCGTGCCCCCGGCGGGCGGGGGATCGCCTACGCCGACGAAGGCGTGCACGACCGCACGTACGACGGGGTGCTGCTGGCGCGCGGACGGGGGCACCGGAGCACGGATGCGGGCGGGTATCCGCTGTACGACCAGGTCGATCCCCGGCGCCAGCACAAAGCCGCCGACCAGCTCCTGTGCCAGGTCTGCGGCACCAAGCCGCCCCACTCCCGCGAGGGCCGGCTGTGGCTCCTCGCAGGCGTGGACGACGCGGTGGAGGAGGCGCTGACCCTCACCCCACCGATCTGCCCCACCCCCTGCGCCGTGCTCGCCCTGCGGCAGTGTCCGGCGCTCGCGAAGGCGCACACGGCGGTACGGGTGCGCTACCCCAGGCCGTGGGGCTACCACGGCACCCTCCACACCCCCGGCACCACCCCGCAACCCGTGGCCCTGCCGCACGAAGACCCCCGACTGCCCTGGCTCCTCGCCGAGCGCGCCGTCACCCGCCTCATCGGCTGCACCCCCACCCACCTCCCATGAAGCCCGTGAGCAGCGCCCGCGTCCACCACGCCGCCCTCGGCGACCCGGCCGAAGCACGCGACAGCTACCCCGGGGACGAGGCTCTGGTGCAGCAGCTCGTGGGTATCGGGTATCCCGTCCACGCCATCGCCCGGGCCACCCGCGCCTTCCACCTCCGCGCCGTCACCCACCTCGTACGCGACCTCGGGATCGGGCAGATCGTGGAAATCGGACCCGGCCTTCCACCCCACACCACCCCTGCCACCCACCACATCGCCACCCGGCACCACCACAACCGGACCCGCGTCCTGTACATCGACCACGACCCCGAAGTCACCGCCCACCTCAACACCGCCTACGAAGACGCCGGAAGCGGAATCCGCTCCCTCACCGGCGACCTGCGCCAACCCGACGACATCCTCACCGACATCGCCCTCCACCTCGACCTGCGGAAGCCCGTCGCACTCGTCGCCACCGGCGTCCTCGACCAGATCACCGACGACGACCATCCACACGCGGCCGTACGACGCCTCCTCAACGCCCTCCCCACCCGCAGCGCCCTCGTCGCCACCCACCTCACCCACGAACACGACCCCCAGACAATCCACCGGGCCGCACGCCTCCTGACCGACGCCGGACTGCCGACCTACCCCCGGGGCTTCGAGGAGATCGCCGCCTTCTTCGACGGCCTCACCCCCATCGGCCCCGGCCTCGTCCCCACCGCCCAATGGCACCCCACCCACACCGACAACCACGCACCACCCACCGACCACACCTACAGCGCCATCGGACACCTCACCTGAAAGAACCCTCCGTGCACACCATCCGCGTCACCGGCGAGATCCGAATCCAACCGCCCCTCCCACAGCGCCTGACACAGGCGACTCCGTACCACCCCGACAACCCCGAAACCCCGCCCTACGGCTGCGACCTCATCCTCCACCTCGACACCACCGGCAACGCCACCCACCTCACCACCCGACGCCACGACACCCACGCCCTCACCCACCAAATCCAACACGCCCTCAACACCTTCCCCGACCACACCTTCACCGGCCACCTCCACTGCCACGGCAACCAACCCGGAAACCAATGGCACATCACCATCACCAACGGACACGCCAAAGTCACGCGGACAGCGGAGGCTTAACGGCATCGACCCCGGTCCGCGTTACGCGTCCATACCCAGCGCCCGCTTCATGATCTTGCCCATGTCGTTGCGCGGCAGCGCGTCCAGGAAATGGATCACGCGCGGGCGCTTGTGGGGCGCCAGCTGGGCGGATACGTGGGCGGCCAGCTCGGCCGGTGACGGGCGGGTGTCCGGGGTGGCCGGGACGATCCAGGCCACCACGCGCTCGCCGAGGTCCGGGTCGGGCTCGCCGGTGACCGCCGCCTCCCGTACCCCGGGGTGGTCCAGCAGCGCGTTCTCGATCTCCCCGGCGCCGATCTTGTAGCCGCCGCTCTTGATCAGGTCCGTGGCCCGCCGCCCCACGATCCGTACCGAGCCGTCCGCGTCCCGTACGCCCATGTCCCCGGTGCGGAACCAGTCGCCGTCGAACGCCGCCGCCGTCGCGTCCGGCCGGTTCAGATAGCCCGTGAAGAGGTTCGCGCCCCGGACCTGGATCTCCCCGATGGTCTCCCCGTCGTACGAGGTCACCGGCTGCCCGCCGTCGTCCACCAGCCGCAGTCCCACGCCCGGCAGCGGTACCCCGACCGAGCCCGGCCTGGGTGTCGGGTCGTCGGCCCGGACGCTGGTGTTCATCAGCGTCTCCGTCATGCCGTACCGCTCCACGACCCGGCGGCCGGTGGCGGTGGTGAGCCGGGTGTGGTCGGGCAGCGGCAGCGCCGCCGAACCCGACACCAGGAGCCGCGCCCCCGCCAGCGCCTTCACCAGCGCCGGGTCCTCGTCGACCGTCTCCGCCAGCCGGTGGTACATCGTCGGCACACCGAACAGCAGCGTCCCGCCGTCCGCCAGTTCGCGCCGCACCCCGTCGACGGAGAACCGTCCCAGATGGCGCAGCTCCCCGCCGCGCCGCAGCGGCCCGAGGACCCCGAGGATCAGCCCATGGACATGGAACAGCGGCAGCCCGTGCACCAGGACGTCGTCCCCGGTCCACGCCCAGGCGTCGGCGACCGCGTCCAGGGTGGCGGCGATCGCCCGGCGCGGCAGCACGGCGCCCTTAGGGGGGCCCGTGGTGCCCGAGGTGTAGACGACCATCGCCGGGGCGGCCGGGTCCACCGGACCCGGCGGCGGTCCGCCGACCCCCGTCACCGGGATGTCGACCCGCTCATGCGCCGCCAGCGGCGCGGGCAGTTCGTCCCCGGGGCCCGCCAGCACCAGCCGGGGCGCGCTGTCCGCCAGGATGTGCCCCAGCTCCCGCTCGCCCGTCTTCGGGTTCAGCGGTACGACGGGCACCCCGGCGAGCAGCGCGGCCACCACACCGACGGCGGTCTCCAGCGTCGGCGTCGCCCACAGCGCGACCCGGGACGCGCCGCCGATCCGTACCGCCAGCTCACCCGCGGCGTCCGCCAGTTCGCCGTACGTCAGCGACCGGTCCCCGAACCGCAGGGCCGGGCGGCCGGACGACGACCGCAGCGCCGGGAAGAGGTCCCCGGCGCCGTAGGTGTCGTCGTCGTGGGTCAGGTCGTCGTCCGTCATGGCGGGTCATCCTCCGTCGGTGGCCGGGCTGCCGGGCTTCGCCCCATTCTTCAGCCCGGGGCTCCCGGTGTCCGCCCCGGCGGTGCGCATCCTCCCGTACGCGTAGACACAGCCGGCCAGCGCCAGGTCCGACAGCAGCATGAAGCCGATGGCGTACGAACCCTTGGCGCTGTAGATCGCGCCCATCACCAGCGGTGGTACGAAGCCGCCGAGGCCGCCCATCGCGCCCACGATCCCGGTGACGCTGCCGATCTGCGACTGCGGAGTCACCCGCGCCACCAGGGCGAACACAGCGCCCGACGCGGCGCCGAGGCCGGCCGCCATGAGCAGCAGGAAGAGGGTGCCGCCCGGGTTCAGCGGCGGGTCGAAGGCCTGGGCGATCGCGGTCAGCGCCACCAGGCCGAGCGCGGCGGCGGTGACGTACGCCGGATGGACCCGGTCCGACAGCCAGCCGCCGAACGGCCGGAACACCACCGTGACCAGGGCGAATCCGGCGGCTTTGGTGCCCGCGTCGGTGGGGTCCAGCTCGTACCAGGTCCGCAGATACGTCGGCAGATAGACCCCGAACGCCACGATCCCGCCGAACCCGATCGCGTACAGCGCCGACAGCTCCCAGGTGACCCGCAGCCGCCCGGCGCGCGCCAGCCGCACCCCGAGGGACTCGGTGGGGATTTTCCGGTCCGGCCGGTCGGTGATGAGGAAGAAGGAGAGGACGGCGAAGACGGCGAGGGCGGCGGCGACCACCAGGAAGGGGAGGTTCTCGCCGTGTTTCGCGATCCGCGGGGTGAAGTAGCCGGACAGGGCGACACCGCCCATGCCCATCCCGAAGATCCCGATCGCCAGACCGCGCCGGGCGGGCGGGAACCAGGAGTTCACCAGCGGTACGCCGATCGCGAACGTGGTCCCGCCGAGGCCGAGCAGGAAACCCGTCGCGAGCATCGCCGCGTACGAACTCTTCGCCGGGATCAGCAGCAGTACGGGCACGATCGTGGCGGCGCTGACCAGGGGGAACATCACCCGGGCGCCATAGCGGTCGGTGAGCGCGCCGACCGGGACCCGGCCCAGGGACCCGACCAGGACGGGCACCGCGACCAGGACCGACTGCTGGAAGGAGTCGAGACCCAGCCGGTCCTGGTAGAAGCCGCCCAACGGTGAGATCAGGTTCCACGCCCAGAACGTGAGGGTGAAGCCGATCGTGGCCGCGGCGAGATTGCGGTACGCGGCGAAGGGGCCGCTGGCGACGTGGTCCACACCGCCAGTCAAGGGCGGGGGCGGGGGCCGGGCGCGCTGGGGTACTCCGTACGGGCGGCGCCCCGCATGGTCGAGGCGCTACCGGGGTGCTTCCCAGACGGTCGTACGGCCCCGGGCGCTCCCGGCCTCCGGCCCGGCGCCTGGTTCCGGCGCGCCGTCGTCGCCGACCGTGAGGCGGATCCCGGGCGCGCCGTCCCCGAGCAGGACCGTCGCGTCCACCACCACCTCGACCGCGCCGACACCGGGGCGGCGGTGCGCGGCGGCGAGCGCCGAGCGCAGGGCCGCGATCAGCCGCTCGTCGGCGGGCGGGCGGATCAGCGCGTCGACCGGGCCGCGAAAGTGCACCGACGGCGGGAAGCCGAGCAGCGCGGCGGCGCCCGCCGTCTCCCGCAGCACCCGGCCGCGGAAACCGGTCGGCGCGTCGGCGGGCGGCTGCTGGAGGGCGAAGATGGTGGTCCTGACCTCCTGGATGGTGGAGTCGAGTTCGTCGACCGCCCGGCCGATCAGCTCCGCCGCCTCCGAAGCCTCGGGCAGGGCCCGGCGGCGCGCGGACTCCAACATCATCTCCGTGGCGAACAGCCGCTGGACGACGAGATCGTGCAGATCGCGGGCGATCCGGTCGCGGTCCTCGAACACGGCCAGCCGCTCGCGGTTGTGCTGGGCGTCGGCGAGTACGAGCGCGAGGGCGGCCTGGGAGGCGAACTGCGAGGCCAGCAGCCGTTCGAGGGCGCTGTACGGGCGGCCGTCGCGGCTTCGGGGCAGGGCGAGGGTGCCGATGAGCCGGCCGCCGGACTGGAGCGGCAGCATCATCGAGGGGCCGAAGCGGGTCCTCACATGGGTGGTCATCCTGGGGTCCGTCGCGGAGTCCTCGACGAACACCGGCTCGCCGCCGAGGAGCTGGACCAGGACGGGGGAGCCGGGGGCGATGGTCGTTCCCACGATGTCGTCCGACGAGCCGGTGTCGCGGTCGCCGTCGCGGTCGTGGTCGCGGTCGCGGTCGGTGCCGGTGCCGCGGTCGCCGTCGTCGGTGTCGGTGAAGGGACCGCCGGTGTCCGCGTCAGTCGACGCCGCGACGATCTCCATACCCCCGTCGGCCGTCGGCTGGAGGACCACCCCGGCCGCGGCCCCCGCCAGGATCCTCGCCCGTTCGGCCACCGTCATCAGGGCGTCCTGCGCGCTGCTGCCGGTCAGCAGGGCCGTCGTCACGGCCGCCGCGCCCTCGATCCAGCGCTCCCGCTGGCGGGCGGTCTCGTACAGCCGTGCGTTGCCGATCGCCGTACCCGCCTGGGATGCGAGCATCCGCAGCAGCGCCAGATCCCCCTCCGTGAAGGGGCCCCCGTGCTTCTCCGTCAGATAGAGATTGCCGAAGACCTCGGTATGCACCCGGATCGGGACACCCACGAAGGACCGCATCACGGGGTGGGCGTCGGGGACGCCGGAGGAGCGGGGATCCTGGGTGAGGTCGTCGATCAGCAGGGGCCGGGGATCGCGGATGAGGAGCCCGACGATGCCCGCGTCCCCCGTCGGCAGCCGGCCGATCCGGTGCCGCTCCTCATCGCTCATCCCGCAGGTGAAGAGGTCGGAGAGGGTGCCGCGCTCCGGGTCGATGACGCCGAGCGCGCCGTACCGGGCGCCGGTGAGCGCTGCGGCCGTGTCGACGATGTGCTGGAGCGTGGCGGGCAGTTCGAGATCGGTGCCCAGGCCGAGGACCGCCTCCAGCAGGACGTGCAGCGGGGGAGCGCCGTCGTCCACGGGCTTCCCGCCTCCCCTCGCGCCGCCGGGTCCGGCCCCGCGTCGTACGTCTACCGGGCGACCTCCGCCAGCGGATTCAGGACCAGTGGCTGGATCTTGCCCTCCAGCATCGCCCCGAGGCCGAGGATCGCACAGATGTCCGGGCGCTCGGCGATCTCCACCGGCATCCCCGTCGTGTCGCGCAGCATCTGGTCGAGGCCGGGGAGCAGCGCGCTGCCGCCGACCATGGTGATACCCCGGTCGGCGAGGTCGGCGACCAGATCGGGCGGGCAGTCCCTGAGGACCCGGCCGATGCCGTCGAGTACCAGTGTCAAGGGGGTGTGGATGGCGTTGCGTACCGCCGCCGTGTCGACATGGACCGTACGGGCCAGGCCGGTGGCGACGTCCCGGCCGTGGATCTCGGTGACCTCGGGCCCCTGGGATGTCAGACCGTTGCCGCTGAGGGCGAGCTGGAGGGGGCGTACGGACTGGCTGGGCAGCATCAGCTCGTGCTGGGTCCGCAGATGCTGGATCACCGCGGCGTCGATGGCGTTGCCGCCCACCGGCACCCGCTCGGCCCGCACGATCGAGCCCAGGGACAACACGGCGAGCTGGGTGGTCGCCGCCCCGCACACCATGATCATGGTGGCGGTCGGCTGCTCCACGGGCAGTCCGCAGCCCACGGCCGCCGCGATCAGGGTGTCCACCAGCTCGACCCGGCGGGCGCCGAGACCGATCATGGTCTCCACGGCCGCGCGCTGGGCCAGCGGGTCGGCGTCGTGGGGCGTACAGGCCGCCGCGCGCAGCCGGGGCTTGCGGCGGAGCTGGCGGCGGAGCTTCTCGCCCAGCAGATGGCGCAGCATCCGCTGGGCCATCTCGATGTCGACGACCGTTCCGCCGGAGACCGGGCGGGCGACCCGGATGTAGTGGGGGGTGCGGCCCGTCATCTGTTCGGCGAGCGCGCCGACGGCGATGAGGGACCCGGTCCTGGTGTTCACGGCGGCGACGCTCGGTTCGTCGACCACGAGTCCGGCGCCCTTGACGAAGACCCGGGTACGGGCCGCGCCGAGGTCCACGGCGACATGGCAACGGCGCAGCTGCTCCAGACTGACGTTCACGACGATCCTCCCGAGGCGGTACGGCGATCCGGCGATCCGGCGGTAGGCGCGGTACGCGCGGTACGTGGTCGCTCTCGCATCGTCCGTCCGGGGCGGCGGCGGCGCGCGTCGGGTGGGCCGCCCGGGTTACGCCCGGGTCACCGGGGTGCCTGACGGGGCGTCATCGGAAAGAGGGTCAGAGCAGGCGTTGCAGCAGGCCCCAGCTGAATTCGGCCACCACGCGCCGCCCCTCGGGCAGTGTCAAGGACACCTGCCAGCGTGTCGGCGCGGATCCCTCCATCGGAGTCGCCGGGGCGAACGCGCGGGCCGCCTCGTCAGCCGTACAGGACCAGGGCGTCAGATCGTCCACCGTACGGAGTACGGGGGCGGCGGCGCCCGGCGCCCGTACCAGCCACTCGTTCCACACCGCGCCGCCCGGGACCATCGCGGTCACCTCGAACCGCAGATCCGGCCAGAGGGGGACGGGCCACCGATGGGCCTCGCACTCCAGATCGCCGACCCGGCGGCGGACGGAGGACTCGGGCGGGCCGAGGACCGAGCGGTAGCGGGCGAGCGCGCCGCGCGGGGAGCGGGAGCGGCACATCGCCTGCCAGCGGCGGTTGGCCTCGCGCATCCCGGCGGCCGAAGCGCCCAGCTCCCGGCGGGCGTCCTCGACCAGTCCCGGCTGGTGGTCGGCCATCCGGCGGAGCAGGACGAGCTGGAAGTCGGGCGGACCGAAGGGCGGGGGTGGCGTGGTCATGCCCGCCATCCTCCCCGACGGTGCGAAGCGCCGGGTGGACATCCGCCGGGGATGTCAATGCCTCAAACCCCGATTCACCCGTGGGTGGAGAGTCCCCACAGGATCCTCACACGGCCCGTCACTTCTGTCTCATGGCGCCCCATAACCTGCGGGCGCCATGGATTACTGCCATCAGTGCCGACGACACCTCAACGGCGCCCTCGCCTGCGCGGGCTGCGGAACCCCCGCTCACGAGCTGCGCCGCGACCCCGCCGGTGGACGGGAGGACCCGGGCGGGCGATCCGGGTACGGCGTGCCGGAGCCGGCTCCCGCGCGCGGCCACGGCACGGGTAGCGGCGATGTCGATGCCGACGTCGACGCCGACGTCATCGAGCTGGGCGAGGTGTCCTGGCGTACGCGGGACGGCCGGGACGGCGGAGAGGGCGGTACGGATCCGGGCGCGCGCCCGGTGCCCGGAGGCGGGCGCTCCGGGGCGGGGGAGCGGGGCCGGGGCGGTCGGCGCGCCGCGTCCCGGGGCCGGACCAGGACCCGGCCCGGTGGGCGGCGGGCCCGCAGCAGGCGGGGCCGTAACGTCATCGTCGGAGTCCTCGGGCTGGTACTTGCCGGGGGCGCGCTGAGCCTGACGGAGCTGGCCCGGGAGGGCGACGGCTCCGCCCGCGTCAAGGAGAAGGACCTCAGCCGGGGCGAACCGCTGCCCGCGCCCGAGGCGCCCGAGGAAGGCACGGTCCCCGACGAGCCGGACGCCGTGACCGGGCGGCCGTCGGAGCACCCCGGGTCGCGGGGGTCGGGACGGCCCACGGCGACCGCGACCGCGACCGGTACCGGGGCCGGGACGCGCCCGGGTCCTTCGCCGAGCCGCGTCGTGACGGCCCCGGCCGCGCCGAAGCCGTGGGGCGCGCCGCCCCCCGCCCACCCCGCCCCCTCGCCCCCCCGGACGCCCGGGCCCCCCCCGCCCCCCGGCGCGGGCCCCGCGCCCCCCGGGTAGGCCCCGCCCCCGCCGCCCCCGCCCCCCC
>NZ_JBHYZV010000025.1:0-44258 GCF_042753905.1 Streptomyces sp. NPDC059248
TTCCCCCACCCCCTTGGGCGTTTTGGCCGTGGGGGGTGGGGTGCCGGCGGGCGCCCCCCCCCCCCGCCACCCCCACCCCCCACCCCTCTAGGGGGGGGGGGGGCCTAACCCCCGCCGCCCGCCCCTCTTGTCGTATCAACGACTCAGAGCCGCACCTCGACGGACTTGGCGATCCGGTCGTGCAGTCCTCGCCCGTCCCGGTCCCAGATCAGCGCCGGGAGCCCCAGACAGAGCAGGACGCTCCGCAGCACGGCCCGCCCCGGGGAGAGCCGTCCGCTCTCGACGGCGACCACCTGGAGGCGGAAGAGCCGCTTTCCGGGGGTGAAGCCCACGGTCCCGAGGGTGAGTACGCTCAGGACGAAGAAGATCCCCAGCGCCCAGTTGCCCGCGGTCTGACGGTTGCCGTCGGCGAAGAAGGCGCTCGCGACGAGGAAGCACAGCCCCCAGTCGACGAAGACGGCCCCGAGCCGCCGCCCGGTGGGGGCGATGGAGCCCGGCCCCTCCTCCGGCAGGCCGAGCCGCTTGCCCCGGTACCCGAAGTCGACGCCCATGTCCTCGGCCGCCGCGCGGGGTCCGGAGAGCCACGATCCGATTGCTTGCCTGTTGTCCACCCGTCCACGGTACTGCGCCCCGTTCCGTCCCCCTGCGGCCGGGTCACCACCGCCGGTACGACCTGGGGTGATGTACCCGACGCGGACCACCCGGCCGGTTAACGCGGCCGAAACAATCGGGTCATGCTGGAGAAATGCCCCCTGCCTATGGTCGGGGTCGCGTGGGCCACCGCACTGGTCGCACGGACGAGCTACCACCCCGCCCCGCCGGGACGGGAGTAGGAGGAGTTGGATGTTCCAGAACGCCGACGACGCGAAGAAGTTCATCGCCGACGAGGACGTCAAGTTCATCGACGTGCGGTTCTGCGACCTGCCAGGCGTGATGCAGCACTTCACGATCCCGGCGAGCATCTTCGACCCGGCGGAGGAGCTGGCCTTCGACGGCTCGTCGATCCGCGGCTTCCAGGCGATCCACGAGTCGGACATGGCGCTCCGCGCCGACCTGTCCACGGCCCGGGTCGACCCGTTCCGCCGGGACAAGACGGTGAACATCAACTTCTTCATCCACGACCCGATCACCGGCGAGCAGTACAGCCGTGACCCGCGCAACATCGCCAAGAAGGCGGAGACGTACCTCGCCTCCACCGGCATCGCGGACACCGCGTTCTTCGGCCCGGAGGCGGAGTTCTACGTCTTCGACTCGGTCCGCTTCAGCACCTCCGCGAACGAGGGCTTCTACCACATCGACTCCGAGGCGGGCGCCTGGAACACCGGTGCGGTCGAGGACAACCGCGGCTACAAGGTCCGCTACAAGGGCGGCTACTTCCCCGCCCCGCCGGTCGACCACTTCGCCGACCTGCGCGCGGAGATCTCCCTGGAGCTGGAGAAGTCCGGCCTCCAGGTCGAGCGCCAGCACCACGAGGTCGGCACCGCGGGCCAGGCGGAGATCAACTACAAGTTCAACACCCTGCTGGCCGCCGCCGACGACCTGATGCTCTTCAAGTACATCGTGAAGAACGTCGCCTGGCGCAACGGCAAGACCGCGACCTTCATGCCGAAGCCGATCTTCGGCGACAACGGCTCGGGCATGCACGTCCACCAGTCGCTCTGGCAGAACGGCATCCCGCTCTTCTACGACGAGCAGGGTTACGCCGGCCTCTCCGACATGGCCCGCTACTACATCGGCGGCATCCTGAAGCACGCCCCGTCGCTGCTGGCCTTCACCAACCCGACGGTGAACTCCTACCACCGCCTGGTCCCCGGCTTCGAGGCCCCGGTCAACCTGGTCTACTCGCAGCGCAACCGCTCCGCCGCGATGCGTATCCCGATCACCGGCTCCAACCCCAAGGCCAAGCGCGTCGAGTTCCGCGCCCCCGACCCGTCCTCCAACCCGTACCTGGCCTTCTCGGCCCTCCTCCTCGCGGGCCTCGACGGCGTCAAGAACAAGATCGAGCCGGCCGAGCCGATCGACAAGGACCTCTACGAACTGGCGCCCGAGGAGCACGCGGGCGTCCCCCAGGTCCCGACCTCCCTCCCGGCCGTCCTCGACGCCCTGGAAGAGGACAACGAGTACCTCCAGGCGGGCGGTGTGTTCACGGCCGACCTGATCGAGACCTGGATCGACTACAAGCGCACCCACGAGATCGCCCCGATCCAGCTCCGCCCGCACCCGCACGAGTTCGAGCTGTACTTCGACATCTAAGCCGTCGGACCGGACACACAAGGGCCGCCACCTCCCCTCGGAGGTGGCGGCCCTCGGTCGTACAGTCAGCCGCGTGGCGCGCCGGTCCAGAAGGACATCGCTTTCCCCAGGAGTTCCTTGGCGGCGTCGCCGTGCAGAGCCGCTTCGCGCATCCTGTCGAACGCCTTGCGGTAGAGGGCGACCTCGTCCTCCTCGGTGACGGTCACGCCCGAGGAGACCAGTTCGACGTGGACCTCGTCGCCGTACATGTTGAAGGCGTGGACGGGGTGCATGTTCACCCGAGCCGAGACGGGAACGATGCCGAGCGTGAGTGAGGGCAGGTCGATGTCGCGGAGGATCCGGCCGATCTGCTCGCGCATGACCTCGGGGCCACCGATATCCGTGTAAAGGGCCTGTTCCCCGAGGACGACGTCGTAGTGGTGCTCACCGTCGTACAACACCTGCTGGCGCAGCATGCGTTTGGCAACCCCCGCCGGTACGTCGTCCGGAACGCCCAGGAACTCGACCACCTGGCCCAGGATCACGGTGGCGTACGCCTCCGTCTGGAGCGTCCCCCAGACCATGGAGGGCACATACGCCACGCCCTCGCGCGTCTCCTGGTATCGGCGGACGACTTCGTCCTGGATCGCCTCGGTACCGGTGGACAGACGTTGCCGCCATGGAACGTAACTGGTCACGGTGTCCCCTCCTGAGAGTCACTGCGGATTCGAGCGGACGGATTCCGCCCTCGCACGTCATGAACGGTCGTACGCCCAAGCCCGGCCACTCTGTCGGTACTGCTCCACGGGAATCGGCGTCACTCCGGAACGCATGCGGGCGGAGTACAGGAAACCATCGAGGTGGTCGACCTCGTGGTGGATGAGGCGGGCGAGGCCGTGTTCGTACACGGTGGCCGAGGTCTCGCCGTTCAGGGTCGTGGTCTCCACCGTGATCTCCAGGGGGCGGGGCACAAGGCCGCGGACGTCGAAGAAGCTAAGGCAGCCCTCGTACTGCTCGTCACCCGTATCCGCGCACGCCGTGATCCGTGGGTTGAGCAGGATGATTGCCGGAGCGTCCCCCGGCGGCTGGACGACTGCGACGGAGCGGCTGATGCCGATCTGTGGGGCCGCGATGCCCATGCCCTTGGCGAAGGGGTGCACCTGACCGATGCGGTTCAGAGCGGCAAAGAGTTCGTCCACGATGCGCTCGGCCTCGTCGCGCTCGGTGGGCAGGTCGAGGGGACGGGCAGCTGTGGTGAGGATGGCGGCGCCCTCCTGGACGACGCCGAGGTCGCGCATCTGCCGGCTGGGCCGAACGTCCATCAACTGAACTCCCCTTGGTCCGCTGCGTGTTCGGGTCCTGCCCGGAACCGCCACTCCAGACGGTATCGAGCGTGCAGTGCGGGGGGGCCCTGAGGACGTCGACCGGCTACGGACGGACAAGGTCGTCCACATCCGCCGACAGATCACTCAGGACCGCAGCACCCTCGTCTTCGCTCCCTCTCGGCGAAGAGCTGGCCGCTCTGCTCACCGAGCACATGCGCCAACACCCGCCGGTCGAGGTAACCCTGCCATGACTGGAGAAGGCAGGACATCTGGTCACCGTCCGGCAAGATTCGTTCACTTCTGCCTCCTGGGACCAGCCCACACATCAGACCGTCAAGCCCTGTGATGGGGCCACCGCTGAACTACCCAGATCCGGGCGCCAGCCTATGGCGACACGTACGGCGCCGGGGCGGCGTTGCAATATGTCGACGAGAGGGACCATGAGCCGCCCCCGGCCCCGCCCACCGGATCCACGGCGGGCGCATTCCAGCAGACGCCCGGGAGCGTTCGTGCGTATCCCGACTCCGGCTAGTCTCGGCGATCACTGTTCCGAGACCGCTACGGGGGATCCATGGCCGTCACATACCTGATGCTCGCGCGCGTGCCCGAGGGTGGTCTGGGTGACTTCGAGGGGTATGAGCGCGTCGTTCTGCCGCTTCTCGCCGAGTACGGCGGGCGGCTTGAGCGTCGGCTGCGCAGCGTCGACGATCGGGTCGAGGCCCATCTCGTCACCTTTCCCGACGGGAAGGATCTCGACGCCTTCCGGGCTGATGCCCGGCGTGTCGCCGCCGCGCCGTTGCTGGAGTCGTCGGGGGCGGCGGTCGAGCTGCTCGCTGTGCGGGACGTGTAAGGGCGGAGTGGCGTCGGCGCATGGCGCCAGGCGGCGCCATGTCAGGGCGGGTGGCGTTGATTCCGGGGTATGGCACCACCCTGCTTCCAGCGGATGCGGGCGCGTTTTCGCAGCTCACAGCCCTCACGCCAAGACTCGCGCCATGTGCGGCGCCATTCGGGGTTGCGCATGGCGGCGCCATGGTGCCATGATGGCGTCATGGACCTCACCCCGTATGTCGACACCCTCCACCGCGAACTCGCGGTGGCCGCCGAAGTCGGCGGGGACGACGCCCGTGAGCTGATCGAGAGGATCGCGGCTCCACTGGAGGCGGCGACCCGGCTGGCCATGCTCGGTGTGCTGTCCGCCGCGATGGAGGAGGTCAGCCGGGAGCTGGCGCCCGGGTCGGCCGATGTGCGGCTGCGGGGTCTCGAGCCCGACTTTGTGGTGAACGCGCCTTCGGCGCAGGATGGCGCCACCGTGGAGCCGCTGGAACCGTTTGTGGCGCAGGCGGCCGCCGAGGGGGACGAGGGCGGGACCGCGCGGGTCAATCTGCGGTTGCCGGCTCATCTCAAGGCGCGGGCCGAGGAGGCCGCGGGCCGGGAGGGGCTGTCGCTCAACGCCTGGCTGGTGCGGGCCGTGGCGACCGTGGCCGGTGGCGGCTCGGGGACGCGGTCCACGGGCGGGAGCAAGACCGCGGGACAGAGTTTCACGGGCTGGGTGCGCTAGCCCGTTCGTACCGGCGCGTTCGCCTTCTTTTCCTTGTTGATGAACCAAGAGGACGGAACAGTCATGCCTTCTTTCGACACCACGGGACCCGTCTCGGTCACCGCCCATGTGGAGGCCGGTTCCATTCGGTTCGCCGCGGGGGACCGGGCCGGTGCCGTCGTCGACGTACGGCCCCGCGATCCGCGGAAGGAGCTGGATGTGCGGACGGCCGAGCGGACCGAGGTCGGGTACGCCGACGGCACACTGACCGTGCGGACGCCAAGACCGCGTCCGCTCGGGCGGTCCGGGATCGTCGATGTGACGGTCGAGCTGCCCGCGGACTCGCATATCGAGATGACCGGCGCCTGGGCGCAGGTGCTCGGCGAGGGGCGGCTCGGCGAGGTCCGGGTGAAGACCGCGTCCGGTGATGTCCGGCTCGATACGACCGGGCCGCTGACGCTGACCGCGAAGCACGGCTCGATCACCGTGGACCGGGTCGAGGGGACCGCCGAGATCACCACGGGATCGGGCAGTGTGCGGCTCGGGCTCCTCGACGGGCCGGCCGTTGTGAAGAACGCGCACGGCACCACGAGCGTCGGCGCCTCCACCGGCGAGCTGCGGGTGGACGGTTCCCACGGCGATATCGACATCCGGCGGGCCGAGGACTCGGTCACCGCCACCACCTCCAACGGCACCGTGCGGGTGGGCGAGGTCACCCGCGGCACCGTACAGCTGGAGACCCCGTACGGCGCCATCGAGGTCGGCGTCCGCGAGGGGACTCCCGTCTGGCTCGACGCCCACGCGGGGAGCGGGCGGGTGCGCAACACACTGGCCTCGTCCGGGACTCCGACGGATTCGGAGAACGCCGTCAAGGTCCACGCCCGTACCCGTCACGGCAATATCGACATCCTCCGCGCCAAGGTCTGACCCCCCACTCCCCCTACCATCCCCCTTCGAACAGGACGTCCCCATGCCTTACTCTGTCATGTCCACAGCCAGTCGCGGAGACGACCCGCGGCCGTCGGCCGCCATCTCCGTCACGGGTCTGCGGAAGTCTTACGGCGACAAGACCGTGCTCGACGGCATCGATCTCGACATCCCGGCCGGGTCGGTGTTCGCGCTGCTCGGTCCGAACGGCGCGGGCAAGACCACCGCCGTGAAGATCCTCTCCACCCTCATCACGGCGGACGGCGGCAGCGCCCGGATCGCGGGCCACGACCTGGCGGCCGAGCCCCAGGCCGTCCGCGCGGCGATCGGTGTCACCGGTCAGTTCTCCGCGGTGGACGGGCTGATCACCGGCGAGGAGAACATGCTCCTCATGGCGGATCTGCACCGGCTGCCCCGGCAGGAGGGCCGTCGGGTGGTGGCCGAGCTGCTGGAGCGGTTCGACCTCACCGAGGCGGCGAAGAAGCCCGCGCAGAGCTACTCCGGCGGGATGAAGCGCCGCCTCGACATCGCGATGACCCTCGTCGGCGCCCCGCGGATCATCTTCCTCGACGAGCCGACCACCGGCCTCGACCCGCGGTCCCGGCACAACATGTGGCAGATCATCCGCGAGCTGGTCTCCGGCGGTGTCACCGTCTTCCTCACCACCCAGTATCTGGAGGAGGCCGATGAACTCGCCCACCGGATCGCCGTCCTGAACGACGGCCGGATCGCCGCCGAAGGCACCGCGGACGAGCTGAAGCGGCTCATCCCCGGCGGCCATATCCGCCTCCGGTTCACCGACCCCGCGGCGTACCAGGAAGCCGCCTCCGTCCTGCGCGAGACCACCCGCGACGACGAGGCGCTGGCCCTGCAGATCCCCAGCGACGGCAGCCAGCGCGAACTGCGGTCCGTACTCGACTGGCTGGACTCCACCGGAGTCGAGGCCGATGAGCTGACCGTCCACACCCCCGATCTCGACGATGTCTTCTTCGCCCTGACCAGCGGCACCGTGCCCGGCCCGGCCGGCAAGTCCAAGGAGAACGCCCGATGAACTCCCTCTCCCTCGCCGTCCGTGACTCGTCCACGATGCTGCGGCGCAATCTGCTGCACGTCCGGCGCTATCCGTCGATGACGGTGCAACTCCTGCTCACGCCGGTCATGCTGCTGCTGCTGTTCGTCTACATCTTCGGCGACACCATGAGCGCCGGGATGAACGGCGGGACCGCCGACCGCTCCGCGTACATCGCCTTCCTCGTCCCGGGTCTGCTGCTGATGACCGTCGGCGGCACCACGGTCGGCACCGCGGTCTCCGTGTCGATGGATATGACCGAGGGCATCATCGCCCGTTTCCGCACCATGGCCGTCCACCGCGGCGCGGTCCTCATCGGACATGTGGTCGGCAGCGTGCTGCAGGCCCTCGTCAGTGTCGTCCTCGTCGGCGCCATCGCCGTGGCCATCGGCTTCCGCTCCACGGACGCCACCGTCGTCGAGTGGCTCGCCGCCTTCGGTCTGGTCTCGTTCTTCACCCTGGCGCTCACCTGGATCGCGGTCGGCATGGGGCTGTCCAGCCCGAACGCCGAGGCGGCCAGCAACAACGCCATGCCGCTGATCTTCCTCCCGCTGATCTCCAGCACCTTCGTCCCCCTCGACGCGATGCCGGGCTGGTTCCAGCCGATCGCCGAGTACCAGCCCTTCACCCCCGTCATCGAGACCCTGCGCGGCCTGCTCCTCGGCACCGAGATCGGCCACAACGGCTGGCTCGCCCTCGCCTGGTCCGTGGTCCTGGTGGTGCTCGGATACCGCTGGTCCAAGTCCCTGTTCAACCGCGACCCGAAGTAATCACGGACTCCGTACCGTCCCAGGGCGGCGCGCCCCGACACCCGTCGGGACGCGCCGCCCTTCGTTCGGTGGGTATCGCGGGGCGATAGGGCGGCGGAATCAGCCATCCCGGCCTCTCCGGGCGGGTCCGTCCACCGCTCCGGTACGGGTCGCGGGGCCGGACTCGCCCCCGTGGGGGAGGGCCGCGACGTGTTCCGTATCGCAGCGCGTCCGGAGGGCGGGAGCGGCACATCGGCCATTACGGCCCGGAGGGCTTGTCCCCGCTGCCGGGGCGCGTGGTCCACTGGAGCAGGACGGGGCGCAGGGGTCCTACGCCCGGTCCGTCCCGCCGAGACTCGTCGCCACCAGCCGGTGTCCCCGACGCGAGCGGGCCTCGTCAACGCGTAGCGACACGGTCCCGGATCCCCGGTGGCCGTGATGTCGAACGACCCGATGGCGGGACGACGTGCGGGGACGGCCCGATGCCGGTCCGTCGGTCCGTCGGTCCGTCGGGTGTCGACTCCGAAGGTCCACCGTGGGAGTTGGGCCCCGAGGGCGGTTCCGGCTTCCACCTACCCAGGAGCGATCTTGATCCACGCGGTAGACAAGTCCGACCGACTACGAGAGCACTACGACGCGGTGGTGACCGGCGGCGCCGGGTTCGTCGGCCGCCGGCTGGTGACGCTGCTCAGCCGTCTCGGCAAGCGGGTCACCGTCGTCGACCGGGTCCGGCTACCCGACGACATCGCGGCGTTACCCGGCGTCCGTGAGACCCGTGCCGATCTACGGGACTACGGAGAGACCCTGCTCGCCCTGCGCGGCGCCGACGTCGTCTTCCATCTGGCGGGCAACGCCAGCGGCACCGTATCGGTGGAGCATCCCCGGTACGACTTCCAGCTCAATGCCCTGGGCACCTGCCATGTGGGCAACGCCTGCCTCGAACTGGGCGTCCGGCGGCTGGTCTACCTCTCCTCCGCGATCGTCTACGGCACGCCTCGGTACTCGCCGATGGGTGAGGACCATCCGACCCGGCCCTTCCTGCCGTACGGCGCCTCCAAGCTGTCCGGCGAACTCACCCTGCGCAGCCTGTACGAGTCCATCGGACTGCCCGTCGTCATCGGGCGCTCCTTCGTCGTCTACGGGCCCGGCGAGGACCCGCGGCACGCGGGCGGGGAGGTGTCGCAGTTCCTGCGGTGGCACCTCAACGAGCGACCGATCCCCGTCGTCGGGGACATCGACCGCAAGACCCGGGACTTCATCCATGTGGAGGACCTGTGCCGGGCGCTCGTCACGCTCGCCGACCGCGGGGCGGAAGGGGAGACGTACAACCTGGGCAGTGGTACGGGGGTTTCGATGCGGGAACTCGCGCACGCGGTGGGGCGGGCCACCGGGCGGCCCGCGCTGCTCGACGCCGATACGAGCAGTCTGGAGGACAGCTTCCCGCTCGTCGCCGACGTCTCCCGGCTGACCCGCCTCGGTTTCGCGCCCCGGGTCCCCCTCGCGGAGGGCCTGGCGGCGCTGGCGGCCCTGCTCGGGGCGGCGCCCGAACTGCCGTCGGCGAAGGCGGTGTTCCGCCGGGAGCGGCCGGTTCGCGGCAGGTGGGCCGGCGCGTCCGTCGCGGCGGCGGAGGCTGAGGCCGTCCGGGCGGCGACGGCCGGGGCCGTCGGTACGGAGGAGGCCGCGGGGTGCTAGCCGCTGACGGTGGTACGCGGCTGGTGCCCGAGGGCGCGGTGGCGCCCTGGCCGCACATCGTCGACGAGGACCGCGCGGCCGTCATGGCGGCCATGGACTCGGCGACGCCCTGGCACTGGCCGATGCGGGCGGTTCAGGAGCTGGAGGAGGCGTGGGGGGCGTACACCTCGATGCCGTACGTGCTGGCCGCCAACTCGGGTACGGCGGCGCTGCACATGGCGATCAGCGCCGCCGGGGTGGAGCCGGGCGACGAGGTCCTCGTCCCCGCGGACACCTTCCTGGCCTCGGCCTCCTGTGTGCTGCAGGCCAACGCGATCCCCGTCTTCGTCGATACGGACATCGAGACGTTCGCCCTCGACCCGGCCCGGATCGAGGAGCGGATCACCCCCCGTACGCGGGCGGTCCTCGCGGTCGACCTGAACGGGCTGCCCGCCGACTACGACGCCTTGGGCGCCGTCGCCGACCGGCACGGCCTGACGCTGATCGAGGACGCGGCGCAGGCGCACGGCGCGGTGTACCGGGGGCGGCCCGTGGGATCGCTGGGCGCGATGAGCGGCGCCAGTCTCAACGGCTCCAAAACCCTGTCGGCGCTCGGTGAGGGCGGGCTGTTCGCGACCCGGGACGAGGAGGCGTTCCGGCTCGCCCGGCGGGTGCTGATGTTCGGTGAGGAACTGCCGGGCCAGGGGCGGGACTACAACGCCCGGATCATGGGCTGGAACTACCGGATCGACGTCCTGGCCGCCGCGTTCGCCCGCTCCCAGCTCGGCCGGCTCGCGGAGATGACCCGGGTCCGCGAGGCCAATGGCGCGGCGCTCACCGCGGCGCTGGCGGGGATCCCGGGCATCCGGCCGCCGGTCGTCCCCCCGGACCGTACGCATGTCTACTTCTTCTATCCGCTCCTCGTCGCGCCGGAGGAGCTGGGCCTCGATCCGGCCGATGTGCCCGTACCGGCGTTCCGCGACGCCGTCGAGGAGGCCGTGAACGCGGAGGGCCTCGGCATCATGCGCTGGCAGCCGCGGCCGGTCCCGGCCCAGACGCTCTTCCAGGAGCTGCGCGGCTACGGCCGGGGCTGCCCGTGGAGCTGCGGTCACGCGGCCCCGGGGCATGTGTACCGGCCCGAGGAGTATCCGGTGGCCGAGGAGATCTGCCGCCGGCGGCTGGTGCTCGGCCAGAGCTTCAGTTCGTTGGGGCCGCCGAACGACACCGCCACGATGCGGCTGTTCGCCGACGTCTTCCACAAGGTGCTGGTGGAGGAGCGGACGGCGCTGATCGCGCGGGCGCGGCGGATCGCGGCCCGGGAGGGGGACACGGACTCGTAGAGCAGGCGGGAACCCCCGCGGATGCGCGAGGGTGGACAACGGACGCAGATCTTCTCGGCACGGTGAGGACGCACTTCTTTTATGCCGAAATACCCGGACGGGGCCGACGGCCTGGCACCGGACCCGACGAACCGCGCGGGAACGCGGCTCGCCTCCCCCGCCCCGGCGACGGCCCGCCCGAGACGGGCGCGGCTGGCGGTGAGCACGATCTTCTTCGTCACCGGCGCCGCCTTCGCCACCTGGGCCGCCCGGGTACCCGCCGTCCAGGACCGGCTCGATCTGTCCGCCGGGCAGCTCGCGGTGGCGCTGGTGGGGCTGAGCGGCGGGGCGTTCCTCGGACTGCCCCTGGTGGGCGGACTGGTCGCCCGGTACGGCAGCCGTACGGTGCTCTGCGCGGGCATGGCCCTGTATCTGTCCGCCCTGGCCGCGCTCTCCGTCGTACCGGGGCTGGCGGCGCTGGCGGTGGTCCTGGCGCTCTTCGCGTGCGGCAACACGGCCGTCGACGTGGCCATGAACACGCAGGGTGTGCTGGTGGAGCGGGCCTACGGGCGGCCGGTGCTCGGCGGGTTCCACGCGATGTTCAGCCTCGGCGGCATCGTGGGGGCGAGCATCGGCGGGCTGGTGGCCTGGGCGGGGGTCGGGATCGGGCCGCACTTCGCGATCACGGCGGTGGTGCTGGGCGCGATCGCCGCCACGGCGGTGACGGCGCTGGCGCCCGATCCGCCGCACCCGGCCCACGACGACGAACCGCCCGCCCCGCTGCTGGCCCTGCCGGGGCCAGGGTTGTGGATCCCCGGCCTCGTCGCCTTCTGCGCGCTGATGGGCGAGGGGGTCGTCAACGACTGGGGCGCGGTCTATCTGCACGAGGTGACGGGCGCGTCCGCCGGTCTCTCGGGCATCGGCTTCGCCGTCTTCTCGGCCGGGATGGTCGTCGGCCGGCTCACCGCCGACCGCGTCCGCTCCCGCGTCGGGACCACCGGCTTCGTCCTCGGCTGTGCGGTGGTCGCCGCGGCCGGGGGCCTGGTGCCGGTCGTCTCCACCACGGTCGTCGCCGGATTCCTCGGCTACGCGCTGCTGGGCCTGGGGATGGCCGCGGTCGTCCCGGTGGTCTTCAGCCATGCCGCGAACCTGCGCCCCGACCGGCCGGGACCCTCCATCGCCGCCGTCTCCGCGGTGGGCTATGTCGGCTTCCTCGCGGGCCCGCCGCTGATCGGCTTCGTCGCCGAGTCCACGAGCCTGCGGGTGGCGATGCTGGTCCTGCCCGCGCTGATGACGGTGATGGCGGTGCTCGCGGTCCGGTTGCGGGCGCGGTAGCGGGCGCGGGCGCGGTCCGGGCGCGGGCGCGGTCCGGGCGCGGGCGCGGTTGCGGTTCGGCTGCGGGGGCGGATCAGGCGTCGTCGTCCCCCACATGGGTGACGCGATGGTCGTCCAGTGCCTCCGCGACCGTGCCGAAGAGCTTCTCCAGCAGGGTCGCCAGCTGACCCCGCTCCTCCGGGGTCAGGCCCGTGAGCAGCTCCGATTCCCGGCCGAGTACCGACTCGACCGTCGATTCGACCAGGGCGTGGCCGGTGGGGGTGAGGGTGACCTCGACGGTACGGGGCCGGCCGCCGAGGGGCGTCCGGGTGACCAGCCCTTCGGTCTCGGCGCGGGCCACGCGCTGGGAGACGGCGCCCGCGGTGACGAGGGAGCGGTGGCCCAGTTCGCGGGTGGTGAGGGTGTACGGGGGACCTGACCGGCGCAGCACGCTGAGGAGGTCGAGGGTGGCGGCGTCCACGCCGACCCGGGCGAGGACGCGGCGGCGGTCGTCGCCGAAGAGCTTGGCGAGCCGCCACAGGGGGGTGACGACACCGATCGAGGAGACGGGGACGCCGGGGAGTTCACGGCTCCAGGCGTCGGCGATGGCGCGGGCCGATTTCTCGGGGACCGGTGGGTGCTGACTTGCCACGGGGTCACGTCCACGGGTTATGTTGAGGTCTAAATTTAGACCTGAACGGATGGAGAGGGCCAGCATATGACACGCGGCATCCTTGTCACCGGGGGCGGTACGGGTATCGGTCTGGAGATCGCCCGGCAGTTCGCGACCGCCGAGCCGGGGGCGACGATCGTCCTCACCGGCCGCCGGGCCGAGCCGTTGGAGAAGGCGGCGGCGGAGCTGTCAGCGGCGGCGGCCGAAGGAGTGTCGGTCCTGGCGGAGGTCTGCGACCATACGGATCCGGACACATTGATACGGCTCGTGGAGCGGCTGCCCGCCCGGATCGACGTCCTCGTCAACAACGCGGGCGGCAATACCGACTTCGACGCCGACGGGGCGGACGATCTGGCCGCCTATGCCCGGGACTTCCGCGCCAATCTGGACGCCAATCTGCTGAGCGCCGCCCTCACCACCCGCGCCGTGGAAGGCCGGCTCGCCGACGGCGGCGCGGTGGTGCACATCGGTTCGATCGCCGCGGACCAGGGGGCGGGGTCGTACGGCGCCGCCAAGGCCGGGCTCGTGGCGTGGAACATCAGCCTGGCGGGCGAGTTGGGCGGGCGCGGCATCACGGCCAATGTCGTATCACCCGGCTATACGAAGGAGACCGAGTTCTTCCGGGACCGGCTCACCGACGAGCGGCGCGGGGCCCTGGTGGCGGCGACCGCGACCGGCCGTGCCGGGACGCCGTCGGACATCGCCGGAGCCGTGGTCTTCCTCGCCTCCCCCGCCGCCCGGCACATCACCGGTCAGGTCCTGCATGTGAACGGGGGCGCGCACAAGGCGCGATGAGGACGTCCGGTTGTCCTGGTGGCGCAATTCCCGTGCCGCGGCGGCCGGGGTGGACGGATCATGCCCCAGGACGCCCTATCGTGGTCCGCATGTCCGATCCCGAGCTGATCCGCATCGTCACCCGCTCGTCCCCGATGGCCCTCGCCCAGGTGGAGCGCGTACGGACCGAACTGGCCGCCCTGCACCCGGGGATCAGGACCGAGGTCGTCCCCGTGACGACCTCCGGCGACCGCTGGATGGGCGATCTGGCGAAGCTCGGCGGAAAGGGCGCGTTCACCAAGGAGGTGGACGCCGCCCTGCTGGCCGGGGAGGCCGATCTCGCGGTGCACTGCGTCAAGGACGTCCCCGCGGACCGCCCCCTGCCGGCCGGGACCGTCTTCGCGGCCTTCCTGGCCCGGGACGACATCCGGGACGCCCTGATCCACCCGGGCGGTCTGACGCTGGACGAACTGCCGCCGGGCACCCGGATCGGTACGTCGTCGGTGCGCCGGATCGCCCAGCTCGCCGCCTCCCACCCGGAGTTGGAGTGCGTCCCGATGCGGGGCAACGCCAACCGGCGGCTGGAGAAGCTGGCGGCCGGTGAGGCGGACGCGCTGCTGCTGGCGGCGGCCGGTCTGGAGCGGATCGAACGGACGGACGTCATCACCGAGATCCTGTCGGTGGAGACGATGTGCCCGCCGATCGGGGCCGGGATCCTCGCCCTCCAGTGCCGCGAGACCGACACCGACACCATCGACCTGGTCAGCGGGCTCGGCGATCCGGCGGCGTATCGCGAGGCCACGGCGGAGCGGATGTTCCTCCATGTCCTCCAGGGGCACTGCAACTCCCCCATCGCCGGCTACGCCCGCGCCGAACGCGGTGGCGAGCTGTCGCTGCGCGCCAAGGTCTTCACCCCAGACGGCAAGCGGGTCATCAACGCCCATGAGTGGGCGGGCCCGCTGGACCCGGCGACCCTGGGCACCTCGGTGGCGGTGGCGCTGCTGCGCCAGGGCGCCCGGGAGCTGATCGACGAGATCCCCCACTGACGTGTGACACGCCGAAGGGCCGCCGACTCCGGTCGGCGGCCCTTCGGTTTTCCGGATGTACGGAGCGGGGGGCGGGGGTCAGCCCTTGCGGTTCCAGCCCTCCCAGGCGGACGAGATCATGTCCCGTACCTCGTGGCGGGCCTTCCAGCCCAGCTCGGTGTGGATACGGTCGGCGCAGGCGACGACCTTCGCCGGGTCACCGGCGCGGCGCGGGGTGACGGTGGCCTCGACGGTGTTGCCGGTGACCTCGTCGATCAGCCCGATCATCTCGCGCACCGAGACGCCTTCGCCGCGCCCGATGTTGAGGGTGAGGTCGCGTACCTCGCCGGCGGCGGAGAACTCGGCGAGCTTGCGGGCGGCGGCCAGGTGGGCGTCGGCCAGGTCCTCGACGTGGATGTAGTCGCGGATGCAGGTCCCGTCGGGGGTGGCGTAGTCGTCGCCGAAGATCCGGGGGGCGGCACCGGCGTCGATGCGCTCGAAGACCATCGGCACCAGGTTGAAGACGCCGGTGTCGGCCAGCTCGGGGGTGGCCGCGCCCGCCACGTTGAAGTAACGCAGGCAGGAGGTGGAGATGGAGTGCGCCCGGCCCGCGGCCCGTACCAGCCACTCGCCGGCGAGCTTGGTCTCGCCGTAGGGGCTGAGCGGGGCGCAGGGGGTGTCCTCGGTGACGAGGTCGACGTCCGGCATCCCGTAGACGGACGCGGAGGACGAGAAGAGGAAGCGGGTGACGCCCGCCTCGGCCGCGGCGGCCAGCAGGGTCTCCAGACCCTGGACGTTCTCGCGGTAGTAGTGGAGGGGGCGCTCGACGGACTCGGCGACCTGCTTCTTCCCGGCGAGGTGCACGATGCCGTCGACGGCGTGCTCGCGCAGCACCCGGTCCACGAAGGCGCGGTCGAGGACCGTGCCCTGTTCCAGCACGATGCCCTGCGGCACGCGCGCGGGGTTGCCGGTACTGAGGTCGTCGAGGACGACGACGTCCTCGCCGGCCTCGGTCATTGCCTTGACGACATGCGAGCCGATGTATCCGGCGCCGCCGGTGATGAGCCAGGTCATTGGGGCATTTTACCAATGACGGGCCCGCCACCGGCCGATCCCGGCCGGTCGGGACAGGGCTGTGACACGGCCGGCCGGATCGTACGGGATGACCCCGGGCCCCCGGCGCGGCCCGGCGGCCGGGACTCGGGCCGCGTCCGGAACGCAGACCGTCCGCCCGCGGGGCGGACCCGCGGCTCCCCGCCCCGACGGGCGGAGGCCCGTACGAAGCCGGGGCGGGACCGCCCTCGTACGGCACGTACCCCGGCGCCCGGCAGCACGGGGTCCTCCCCGGGAGGAGACCGCATATGCCGGGCGTCGCGCGCCGGGCGGCACTTTCCGGATACCCCCGGAGGGGGCCGTCAGCGGTCGATTTCCTCGAAGACCCGGTCCCAGCGGTCCAGCACATGTGTCAGGGACAGATGCTCGACATGCCCGCGTCCCGCGGCGCCGTAGCGGGCGCGCAGATCGTCCGAGTCCATCAGTTCGGCCAGCGCGTCGGAGAGCGCGGGCACGTCGCCGGACGGCACCAGGGTGCCCGTACGGCCGTGGTCGACCAGTTCGCGGACGCCGCCGGACAGATCGAAGCTGACGCAGGGGACACCGCAGGCCGCGGCCTCGGCCAGGGCCATCGGGCGGCCCTCGCGCTCACTGCTGATCGCCACCACGGACAGTTCCCGGTAGACGGCGGCCATGTCGTTGGCCGTGCCCCGGAAGACGACCTGCTCGGCCACGCCGAGCCGCTCGGCGACCCGGCGCAGATCGGCGTCCAGCGGGCCGTCGCCGAAGAGGTGCAGCTCCCAGCCGTCCCGGCCGGGCCTGGCCGCCGCGAACGCCTCGATCAGCCGGTCCAGCCGCTTGATCGGGTCGAGCCGGCCCACCGCGCCGATCTTCTTGGTGTTCAGCGGCGCCGCGGTCTCGGGGTAGAACGGCAGCGGGTTCGGCATCACCGAGACATTGGGGACCCGCTGGTTGCGGAACTCCTCGGCGTCGCCGTCGCTCAGTACGAGCGACTTCTCCATCAGCGGGTAGTGCCGCTTGATGAGCCCCAGGTTGGGGCCGCGCCGGGCCTGGGCGAAGGACTCGTGGTACTGCCCGATGCCCTTGAGGTGCTGCCACTCCAGGCTGAGGACCCAGTCCGCGGCCCACGGGGAGCCGAAGACGACGTATCCGTCGGGTACGGCGGCGAGCCTGCGGGCCAGATCGGCCCTGGCGTCGTCGCGCTCGGACCGCAGCTGACGGGCCTCGGCCCGCCGGGCCGGGCTGATCCGGTTGCCCACCGTACGGGGCTTGGGCCGGGGTGTGCTGGGCTCGGCGAGGAGTGTGGCGTGGGCGTAGGAACGGCCGTCCGCGTTGTACGGGAAGGGCTCGGGGCTGGGGCGGATGCCGATCAGCTCCACCCGGTGGCCCCGGTCGCCCATGCCCTGGGCCAGGGTGTGCAGCACCCGCTGGGAGCCGCCCATGGAGTCGACGTCGATCCCGACGAAGAAGACGTTGCGCACGGGGTTGGCCTCAGTCACGGGTACCGCCTTCGAAAAAAGCATCGACCACCATCTTGCTCGCGTAGCCGGTCTCGTACGAGCAGAACATCTCCTGGAAGCGGGCGTAGCGGTCCGCGTGCCGCTCGGCGACTCCTTCGAGGTTCCCCATGGCGGCGGCGAGCTGATCCGTGGAGGTCAGCATCGGCCCCGGGGCGATCTCCTCGAGGTCGTAGTACATCCCGCGGTCACCGCCGCGGTAGTCGTCGTAGTCGTCCGTGTACAGCAGGATCGGACGCCCGGTGTTGGCGTAGTCGAACATCAGCGACGAGTAGTCGGTGAGGACGGCGTCGCAGCTCAGCAGCAGATCGTTGATGTCGGGGAATCCGGCGCCGTCGCGGAGGAAGTGCGCGAGGCGCGGGGCGACCTTGAAGCGGTCGTACGGGTGCGCCCGGACGACGACGATCCACTCGTCGGAGAGTGTGGCGGCCAGCTCCTCGAAGTCCACCCGGATCGACTGGCCGGTGCCGCGGGCGGCGTCCCGGAAGGTCGGGGCGTACAGCAGGACCTTCTTCTCCTGCGGGATGTGCAGCTTCTCGCGGACGGCCGCCGCGCGCGCCCGCTGCTCCGGCTCGGCCCAGCGGACCAGGACGTCGTTGCGGGGGTAGCCGGAGCGGATCAGCTCGGCGTCGACCTCGAAGGCGGGCACGAAGGTCCGCTCGAACTCGGCGCTGGGGCAGACCAGCGCGTCCCAGCGGGCCACGCCGTCACGGAACGCCTGCTGGTCGGGGGCGGGGGCCTGGCGCAGCGACGGCACGTCGAAGCCCATCGCCTTCAGCGTCTGGCCGTGCCAGGTCTGGAGATAACGGGTGCCGTTCGGCTTGCCGTACAGATAGGGCAGGTTGTGGGAGTCGACCC
The DNA here is from genome assembly GCF_042753905.1 of Streptomyces sp. NPDC059248. Lineage (NCBI taxonomy): Bacteria > Bacillati > Actinomycetota > Actinomycetes > Kitasatosporales > Streptomycetaceae > Streptomyces > Streptomyces sp. NPDC059248. Next base: position 18,065 of record NZ_JBHYZV010000025.1, read on the forward strand.
AGTAGCTGGCCCGGGCGAGCGCCCGGCCGTAGGCCCAGCTGCCGCGGCGGACGAGGGGGACGCCCTCGGGGAACGACGAGCGGTCGCCGTTGTAGGACCACACCACGTCGATGGGGAGGTTGCGGCGGCGCAGCTCCTCGTAGATGTAGCGGGGGTTGTCGCAGTAGCCGCGGCCCTCGGACGCCTCGAAGACGGCGAGGCTGCGCTTGCGGGGCAGCTTGGAGAAGGTGTCGTAGACGGTGGCCTTGCCCTCGTTGCCGGCAAAGACCTTCTTGACCCGGCCGACCTTCTTCTTGACCTTGCGGGCGACCGGACCCATCGGCTGGAGCGCCTTGAGGACGCCCTGGCGCTCCCAGGAGACTTCGAGGCGGCCCATGCCGCGCAGCTCGGGGCGGACCAGGGCTTCGTGGACGCCGACGGTGTTGTACGTCACGGAGGCGCGGTGGGCGGGCAGGTCGTGGGGGGCGAGGATCGGGTCGGCGCGGCGGACGCCGTCGTACTCCAAAGAGACGACGGGGTGGCGGCGGACCGCGACACCGGCCTTGCCGACGGGGACGCGGCGCAGATCGAGCCCGGCCTCGGAGACGTACTGGCCCTCGCCGTCGGGGCGCAGCTCCAGCGGTACGGTGAGCGGCTTGCCGTGGGCGGCGAGCTTGAGGGACGCCTCGACGCCTTCGCCGATGATCCCGGCGGGGTCGTAGGTGCGCAGGCCGAGCCGGAGGACGGCGCCGTCGGGCACCAGGGACTCGATCTCGTGGCGGATCTGGCCGCCGCTGAGGACCTGGTCCCTGATGTGGCGCTCGTCGAGGTCGAGTTCGGACCGGCCGCGCGGGTCGGCGGGGACCTCGGTGCCCCAGTAGACGGTGCCGTCGCCGGCCTCGCAGACGAAACGCGGGGCGATCAGCGGGTGGCCCAGCTCACGGGCGGCGATCTGGAGTTCGGCGAGCCGGCCGACGCGCAGCAGGTGGAGGCAGACGCGCTCCTCGCGGGAGAGCCTTGCGTAGGTCTCGTCGGCGATCTCGTCGAGGTACGGGTTGACGGCCTCGGCGAACTCGGCGATCCACTCCGGATCGCGGAACGGCAGGTCGCCCAGGTAGAGGCGGAAGTCGTGGCGGAGGAACTTGTAGTCCTTCTCCGGCCGCAGGGCGGAGTGGCCGTGCTCGTCGAACCAGGCGTCGATCAGCCGGGCGACCCCGATCCGGTCGCGCACGTTCTGGATCTTGTGGCGGCTGGAGGAGATGGAGACGCTCTCCGGGGCGAGCCGCCAGGTGTAGACGGACCAGGGGACCACGGCGAACGACTCGGCCAGGGTGTAGGCCTGGGCCGAGAACAGCTGGTCCTCGTAGTGGATGCCCTCGGGGAAGGTGAGGCCGTTGTCCCGGATGAACGCGGTCCGGTAGAGCTTGTTGGTGGAGAGGTGGTCGAAGAAGTAGTCGGGCTCCTCCGCGATGCCCTCGACGACCTGCTGCTTGGTGAACAGCCTCGGGTACCAAAGACCGGTGGTGTCGTTCTCCTCGAAATACCGGGTGACCTCACCGGTGACGAAGTCGACGCCGGTCTCCTCGGCGACCAGCAGCATGCTCTTGCAGGCGTGCCGGGGCAGTTCGTCGTCGCTGTCGAGGAACATGATGTGCGGCGCGCGGGCGACGGCGATACCGCGGTTGCGGGGCGCGCTGCAGCCGCCGCTGTTCTGCTCCAGGCGCTCGTAGCGGACCCGGGGGTCGGCCGCGGCCAGGGACCGGGCGACCCGCTCGGTGTCATCGGTCGAGCAGTCGTCGGCGATGATCACTTCGAGGTTGTTGAGCGTCTGGTCGAGTACCGACCGTACCGCTCGGGGGAGCCGCTCCTCATCGTTGTAGACGATGATCACGACGCTCACATCCGGGACATCGCGTGTCGGCATCCGTGTCCTCTCAAAAAAAATGCAGCACACGAACCAACGGGGCACAGGTCGTGGGTCACCGACGTGCTGCCACCGGTGTCAGTAGGGCGCACAGGCCCCATTTGTGAATCCTGGCGCGGGGCAAAGATTACCTTGCCCGCGGAGCGGGCTCCAAAAGGATGCGGGGAGCCGCCGGGGTTGAAGCCCGGTGAAAGTCAAGTGTCATGCGGGGGCTTCCGGAGCGCGTTTCACCGGCGCGTGGCGCGCGGGCCGGGGCGGGGGTGGTGGCGCGCGCCGGGCGGGACGGAAGCGGAGTATGTGACTCCGGGCATTCGGACGGCTTCGGGCGGCTTCGGGGGCGGCTTCAGCGCCGGGCCATCAGCCGCCGGAGCCGGCCGCCGATCACCCTCCGTACCCCTTCGACTCCGTCGGCGGTCCGCAGCACGAGGGCGCGCCGGGGCGAGGCCCCCGCCTGGACGAAGAAGGGGCGGCCCCGCTTGACCACGACCCGGCGGCGGGCGGACTGCCCGGCGACGGAGCGCACCTCGGCGGTGGTCGACGAGCCGTCCGCGTACTCGACCCGGGCCTCGACCGCCCAGGCGGCGAGCCGTCCCGATGGCACCAGATCGTCCAGGGAGAAGGAGGGCGTCGCCTCCCAGCAGCCGTCGCCGGGGAGGAGGGGGGCCCGTACGGTCAGGGCGGGCGCGGCGCCGGTGCGCTCGGTGAGGGTGACCGTGGCGGCGACGGGGCCGAGGGCGGCGAGGCGTCCGTACAGCTCGTGGACGGTGAGGGACAGCCGTACGGCGGAGCCTATGGTGACCCGGCCGTCGACGGCGAGGGGCAGCTCGTCCGGCGGGAGGGCGGCAAGACCGTCCAGCGGTACGTCGCCGGGGGCGGGGGCGAGCACGGGGGCGCCCCCGTCACCGGTGGCGTACGGCGGGATCAGCCGGGGCCGGGGGGCGGCCAGCTCCACCAGCCGGGGCACCGCGTACGGCTCGGGGGCGTGCAGCAGGGCGGCGGCGGACCAGCGGGCGGCGGGCCGGGCGGCGGCGACGGCGGCCGGGTCGAACTCCGCGAGATGGGCGCGGGTCGCGGTCCACCACTGCCCCTTGTACTCGGCGGAGCGCTGCGGCAGCTCCCGCAGATACATCGGCAGGTCGTAGTCGACGAACTTGGTCCGCGCGGCGGTGGCGAGCGCGTCGAGGCCGCTCTTGCGGAAGACCTCGACGACCCCGGCGTGGGCGGCGAGGCGGTGCTCCCAGTTGGCGATGGAGGCGCGGCGCAGGGAGATGGAGAGCGTGGCGGCGCTGCGGCGGACGTGCCAGACGTAGACGGGTACGTCGGTGACGGCGATGCGGGGCGCGGCGGCGTAGACCCCGGCGGTGAAGACGAAGTCCTCGTAGTGGAAGGCGCCGTCGGGGAAGGTGAGGCCGTGGTCCATGAGGAAGGCGCGGCGGTAGAGCTTGTTGACGGAGAGCGTGTCGTGGAGCAGCTCGGGGTGGTCCGCGATGCCGTCGACGACCGTGCCGGGGAGTTCGGCGCCCTGCTCCCGGTCGTAGATCCCGGGGGCCCAGACCGTTTCCCGGCCGCCGGGCAGCTCGCGGCGGACGCAGACCCCGGCGGTCACATCGGCGTCGTGCTCGCGGGCGACGGCGAGCAGCGCGTCGGCGGCGCCGGGCACGAGGAGGTCGTCGCTGTCGAGGAAGAGCAGATGGGTGCCGGTGGCGGCGGCGATGCCGTCGTTACGGGGCGTACCGCAGCCGCCGCTGTTGGTCTCGCGGCGGACGACCCGGACGCGGGGTTCGCCGTCGAAGGCGGCGAGCGCGGTGGGCGTGTCGTCGGAGGAATGATCGTCGACGACGACGACCTCGGAGACGACCGGCCCCTGGGCGAGCGCGGAACGGACGGCGTCGGCGACATGGACGGCGTCGTTGTAGGTGATCACGACGACGCTGACACTGGGCTGACCACCGGGGACGGCTCGCGAACTCATGTGGAAATCCTATGGGACCGGACGCTCGCCGCGGGCCGCGTCGGCCGCGGGCCGAAAGGGGGAGCGGTTCCTCGGGTGGATGCGCCGGCCACAGGAGCATTGTGGTTGATCGCGCAGTTCCTCGCGCCCCTGAAAACCTCCCCGGCGCGCCTGAAAGCACTCGCCGGGGCCCGGGCGCCGCCCCGGGGGCCCGCAAGGGTACGGCCCCCGGGGTGGTGGGGTCAGCGGCCGTAGCGGATGAGGGCGCGGACCATGCGGCAGGTGGTGTCGGAGGGGGGATGGATTCCGATGTGGTCGGCCGTGGTGCGGATCCTGGCGTTGTCGGCGGTCGCCGGGTGGTAGACGCCCGAGTCCAGCAGGGCTATCGCCAGGCGCATCGCCTTCAGGCGGCGGTTGTGTGTCACATACCACTCCCGGGGCCGGCCGGCGGGGAGCGGTACCTTCGTCGGCGGTACGGGCAGGGTTGTGTGCCCGCTCGCGGCGGGCTTCCTCATGAGTCTGGATACGGCCATCGACAACCTCCAGTTGCGGTGGCGGGACCATCCCGAACTAGTGTTCATTCTATCGAGCGCCACTGACAATCGGCCCTGGCCAGACGGGGTGCGCGCTACCGTTGGCGGCATGGAGATCTGGATCAATCCCGCCTGCTCGAAGTGCCGTACCGCCGTCCGGCTGCTCGACGGCGAAGGGGCCTCGTACACCGTCCGGCGCTATCTGGAGGACGTGCCGTCGGCGGCCGAGATCCGGGAGGTGCTCACCCGGCTCGGTCTGGAGCCGTGGGACATCACCCGGACCCAGGAGGCGGTGGCGAAGGAGCTGGGACTGAGGGAATGGCCCCGGGACGCGTCGGCGCGCGAGCGCTGGATCGAGGCGCTGGCCGCGCACCCCAAACTGATCCAGCGGCCCATCATCACCGCGGACGACGGCACCGCCGTGGTCGCCCGTACGGACGACGCGGTGCTGGACGCGCTGAACCGGGGCGACCGGGCCTGACGGCCGCCCCACCCGTCACCGGGCCTAGGCCATGTCGTCAAAGTCCCGCCTGGCCCGCGACGCCCGGCACGCACACTCTCCCCCGTAGCCCTTCGGGCACGGGAGGTGCCCCCAGCGTTGTCGGGATTTCCCAAGTACGTCCAGTACGAGGTCAACCGCCCCCTGGCTTCGCCGGGGGGACCCCCACCGCCTTGGCGATGCACGCACCGGACGCCGCAGGCCCCGCCCTGCGGGCGGACGGCGCTACTTTGAAGACACGGCCTAGAACGGCCGGGGGTCCGCCTCGTCCATCAGAGTCTCCGCCGTGGCGAGGATCTCCGTCAGACGCGCCCCGAAGTGGATGTCGCAGGCGTGCGGGCGGCCGGTGCGGGCGCTCTCCAGCAGGGCGTCCAGCGCGTCGCGGAACGCGCCCGGCGGATCGGACCACTCGGGCATGACCGCCGAGCCGGCTTCCCCGAGGCACTCCAGGACCACACCCGCCGCCCCGGGCGGGGCGCTCAACCCCAGGGTCGCCGTGCTCGACGCGCCCGACGCGTGGCGCAGGACGAGATGCGCGGTGTCCTTCGGGCCGCGGGCCGCCGTCACGGCGGTGACCTCGCCGAGGACGGGTATCAGGACCGAGAGCATATGCGGCCCCAGATCCCACAGCCCGCCCCGCTCGCGCCGCCAGGGCGAGGCCGCGTACGGACTGGTGTTCCCGGGGGCGTACAACGAACCGAGCCACTGCGCGCGGGCCGTGAACCAGCCGCCCGCGGCGATCTGCTCGTCGATCCAGAGCCGCGTCTCCCGGGCGAATCGCAGGGTGCAGAACACCACGGACGCGACACCGGCGCGGGCCACCGCGTCCGCCGTCTCCCGCGCGGCCGCGGCGTCCGTCGCGACGGGCTTGTCCAGCAGCACATGGCGTCCGGCCCGCGCGGCCCTGGCCACCAGCGGGGCCTGGATGTCCGGCGGCAGGGCGAAGGCGGCGGCGTCACAGGCCGCGAGCAGTTCACCGACGCCGTCGTCACCGCTGTAGGCGACGGTGTCATGGGCCTCGGCGAGGGCCTTCGCGGCCTCGGGGCGCCGGGCCCAGACACCCGCGAAGGCAACGCCGTCGTGTCCGGCGATGGCCGGGGCCTGGGTGGCCGCCGCCCAGGGGCCCGCGCCGAAGAGGCCGATACGCGGCCGGTCACCCGGGGCCGCCGCCGCCCCGGTGGGCGCCGCGGTTCCCGATGCCGGCCGCCCCGATGCCGACTGTCCCGATCGTTCCGATGCCGTGGATGCCATGGCTCCCCCGTACGTCCCGTGCGGTCGCCCGCCGTGCGTGTCCCACGCGTCTTCCCGCGTTCCGATTCCCGCGTTCCGTCCAGTGTGGACGTTCCCCGCCGACCGGGCCCGCGGTAATCCACAGGACCCGGAATTCGAGTGATGTTACGTTGAGCGCACCGGCCGCGGGACTCCGGTGCGACTTCCGAAACTTGCCTGTGAAGCACTGTCGACGCTGCTCGCTCCCCCATTCCCCGGCCGGTTTCCCATACCCGCGCCTCCTGGGGGAGACCATGGAGCCGTCGCCCGCCGCGGAGCCCGTAACCGAGCCCGTAACGGATACGGATATCGCGGACGAGTCCTACGCCGATCTCGTCGCCGCCGAGGACGTCCTGCTGTTCGTGAACGCGGCCGTCACCGCCACCGGACAGCGCGAGTTCCGGTCCGGCGCCGCCGAGCAGCGGCTGTCGCTGGACTTCCTCCACGAGTACGTACGGGGCAACTACCGTCCCCTGTACGCCGCGGCGCTCGCGCTCGACGTCAACGACCACAACGCGGCCCTCATCGTCGAAGGGCTGCTGCGCACCGCCGGTGAGGCCACGGCCGAGCAGAAGCGCGCCGAGGGCCGGCTGATCGCGGCCCGGCTCGCCGTGCTGCCGCCGCAGCGGGTGTACCGGCTGTTCCGGGCGCTGCGCGCCGCCGGGGTCAACAACCGCAGGACGCGCGCGATCCAGCGCGACTGGCTGACCGCCCGGCCGGATCCGGGGCTCGACGCGGTCAAGTACCGCCGCGGTCTGAAGTCGGCCGTCCGGCATATCCATCTGCCGGCCCGCGCGCTCGACGCGCCGCCCGGTGCGCCGGACGCTCCCAGTGAGCCGGGCGCATCCGGCGAGCTGGGCGACTTCCTCTTCCGGCCGCGCGCCCGGGTCCGCTATTCGCATCCGCTGCTCGACGCCCACCGCCGCGCCCGCTACGACCAGCGGGCGATCTACGAGCTGCCGTACACGGTCGCCGCCGGATTCGCGGCCCGCCACCGCGTCCCGCGCGAGCGGTTCCTGGAGCGCGCCGCGCCCCGGATGACGCGGCTGGAGCGGCTGCGGACCGCCGGGGCGACCGGGCTCGACGACGACGCGCTGGGGAGCATGCCGCTGACCCGGCTCGCGCTCTTCGTCCTCTCCCTCCCCCTCGCCGAGCGCGCCGGGCGCCGCGCCGGTCTGGAGGCGGCGCTGCGGACCGCCGCCGCCCGGGCCGCGGGCCCCCACGCCGGTACCTGGGGGCGGGTTTCGGCCGTGCTGGACGACAGCCACTCCTCGTACGGCTCCGGGGTCAAGCGCCGCCGTCCGCTCGCGGTCGCCCTCGCCGCGCACCATCTGCTGCGCGCGCTCGCCGCCGAAGGCGCGTACCGCGGCCATTGGACGTCGGGGCTCACCGATCCGCTGATGGCGCACCCCCGGGGTCCGACACCGCTCGGTATCCGGATCCTCGACGCGCTGGAGGACTCACCGGGACGGCTGGTGATCGTCTCCGACGGCTGGGACAACGCGCCGCCCGGTCTCGCGGGCGAGGTGCTGCGGCTGTGGCGGACCCGGCTCGATCCGGGCCGGCGTACGGCGGTGACGCATGTGAACCCGGTCTACGACGCGGACGGCTTCGACGTACGGCGCCTCGCGCCCTCGGTGCCGACCGTGGGGATCCGGGACGCGGAGGATCTGGCGGCGCTGGTGGAGATCGCCCGGTTCACCGAGGGCCGTACCGGCGCGGCCGAACTGCGGGCCTATCTGGACCGCCGTACGGAACTGTTCCTCGGGCCCGAGCCCGCGCCCGAGCCCGCGCCCGAGGGGGAAGAGTGCTGAGCGGACTCGACACGACCGGGCTGACCACGGGCCCGGCGCAGGTGTGGGGCGGGGTCCGGCTGGTGCCGCTGCTGCGTGCCGCGCCCGTCGACGGGCTGCGGCTCCACCGGACACCGGACGAACCCGATCCGGACCGCTGCCCCTGCGAGGACGAGGTGGCGTACGTCCCCCACGGCCTGGTCGCCGACTGGTCCGGCGATGGGGGCGGGAGCGGGGGCACGGCCGCGTACGGGACCCGGCTGGGGCGCGGGGAGCCGCCCGCCGGCGTACCGGTGTCCCCGCGGCGGCTCCCGGTCCGGCGGCTGCGCGGTCCCGCGCGCGGCGGGTCCGGTCGCGTACGGGAGGACCGGCTGCGGTTCCTGCCGCTCCAACTGGCGCTCGGCGGCTATCTGGCGCTGCACTTCCGCCGCCCGTCCGTCGCGTGGGACACCTGGTCGCGGGAGGCGCTGCGGCGGGGTCTTTCACCGCGCGAGGAGGCGGCGTACGCGGGTACGCCGGTACCGGGGCTCGCCGAGGCGCTGCGGGTGTTCGAGATCCATCCCGGGCAGTGCGGGGTGCTGCTGTACACGGCGGACGACCTGGCGGGGGCGTTCGTCGTCCCCCACCCCGACGACTACCGGGCGCTGCACGCCACCCTGGTCGAGGATCTGTACGGGGAGCAGGTGCACCATCACGCGGTCTACGGGCGCCCGGTGCCCGCGTTCGAGGCCCGGCTGGGCCGGGGGCTCGGGATCCGGGACCTGGCCGGTCTGCGGGCCGCCGCCCGTCGCGAGGAGGCGGCCTGGGCGCGCGACCACGACACGGTGATGGCTGCGGGGCTGCTGGACGGCTCGTACCGGTTCGAGCGGGTGTACACGCTGGGCGGGTTCACCCTGGAGCGGTTCCTGCCGCCGTTCGTGCCGGGCCGGGAGCAGCACATCGGCGAGCTGATCCGGGACCACAAGGGGCGGACGGCGTATCTGAAGACGTTCCGGCTGTCGGAGACGCAGGTACGGCGCGGGCATCTGCTGGACGCGCTGCACACGGCGGACTGGCATCCGGAGCGGGCCGCGGCGGCGCTGGGCACGACCGCCGACGAGCTGGTACGGCGGATCAGGGGCGCCGGCCTCGGGGCGCTGCTGCGCGAAGGCGCGCCCGGGGGCGCGTGACACCCGGGGAGCGTAAGGCCCGGGGGCGCGTAATGCCGGGCACACGTGACGCCCGGGTAAACGTGACGCCCGGGGGCCGTGGGGCGTAACACGGGGTTCACAAACGGGCAACGGGTGGGAAATCGCCCCTTGGCAGGCTGCGAAGCACCCGCCCGCACAGCCCGCCCCGCAAAGGACGACACCGTGACCTTCAAGGCCGAGTACATCTGGATCGACGGCACCGAGCCGACGGCGAAGCTCCGTTCGAAGACCAGGATCCTCCCGACCGGGTCCGACCTGCCGCTCTGGGGCTTCGACGGCTCCAGCACCAACCAGGCCGAGGGGCACGCGTCCGACCTGGTGCTCAAGCCGGTGTTCAGCTGCCCCGACCCGATCCGCGGCGGTGCCGACATCCTCGTCCTGTGCGAGGTCCTCAACACGGACATGACCCCGCACGTCTCCAACACCCGGGCCGCCCTGGTGGAGTTCTCCGAGCGGTTCGCCGCCCAGGAGCCGATCTTCGGGATCGAGCAGGAGTACACCTTCTTCGACGGCGACCGTCCGCTCGGCTTCCCCGTCGGCGGCTTCCCGGCGCCGCAGGGCGGCTACTACTGCGGTGTCGGTGTGGACGAGATCCACGGCCGGGACGTCGTCGAGGCCCACCTGGAGAACTGCCTCACGGCCGGGCTCGGTATCTCCGGCATCAACGCCGAGGTCATGCCGGGGCAGTGGGAGTTCCAGGTCGGCCCGCTCGCCCCGCTGGAGGTCGCCGACCAGCTGTGGGTGGCCCGCTGGCTGCTCTACCGCACCGCGGAGGACTTCAAGGTCGCCGCGACGCTCGACCCGAAGCCGGTGAAGGGCGACTGGAACGGCGCGGGCGCGCACACCAACTTCTCGACCAGGGCGATGCGGGAGTCGTACGACGCCATCATCACGGCCTGCGAGTCGCTGGGCGAGGGCTCCCGGCCGATGGACCACGTCAAGAACTACGGCGCGGGCATCGACGACCGGCTCACCGGGCTGCACGAGACCGCCCCGTGGAACGCGTACAGCTACGGCGTTTCGGACCGGGGCGCCTCGGTACGGATCCCCTGGCAGGTCGAGCGGGACGGCAAGGGCTACATCGAGGACCGGCGGCCGAACGCGAACGTCGACCCGTACGTGGTGACACGGCTGATGGTCGAGACCTGCTGCACGGCGCTGGAGAAGGCCGGACAGGTCTGAGCCCGCCCCGCCGGCAGTCCGGCGGGGACCGCGGGACCGAAGGGGTGTACGCCGCGCGGGCGTACACCCCTTCGGCGCGTCAAACCTCGGCCGAGTGTGATGAGATCGGCGTCTCGGTCCGTGGGCAATGCACTCCTGCATGCGGTGTTCATCTGCTTCAATGAGCCCATGACCGGCTCCCAGAACCTCACGACGGGTCCCAGTGACCTGGAGCCGTTCTGGCCTTCCCGGCAGCACCACGACTTCGACCGGGTGTGTTGCCGCGCGATGAACGCGCGGGCCCTCTAAAACCGGTCTTCCGGCCTTCGGCCAGCGCGCACGACGTACGTCCGTTCCACCGACTCGTCGAACCCTCCGCGCGAAAGAGAGCAGACCTCTCATGGCGAATATCGTCAACTCCCGTACCTTCTCGGCGGCCACGGCCGTTCCCCCGCACCGTCCCGCGGTCCCGGGCCGCGCCGGTACGCTCCCGGCCGCGGCGCGCGCCGCCCGGCACCGGCTCCGGGCCGTCGATCCCGACGAGGTCGTACCTCCCGGAACACTGCGCTCCCTGACGGAGCTGCTGCCGCCGGGCGCCACCTGGCTGCCCGCGCCGCAGAGCCAGGTCCCGAGCCTGCCGGGGCGGCCCCCGATGGTGGGGTATCTCGTCCTCGTCCCGGCGGACCAGCTGCCGTCGTCGCAGCTCACGCCGGTGACAGCCGCGGCGGCCGGGGCGTCTTCCGTACGGACCCCGGGGACGGCCGGCGACCCCGCCGGGGTGCTCGCCGGAGTACCGGACCAGGGCGAGGGACCGGTCCGGATCGACCAGGCCGAGCGGGTCGCCAGGGTCGGCGGGGAAGTCCTCGATCTGACGTATCTGGAGTTCGAACTGCTGGCTCATCTGGTGGCCAGGCCGCACCGGGTGCACACCCGCGACCAGCTGGTGACGACGGTCTGGGGGTACGGGCACGTCGGCGACGGCCGGACGGTCGACGTCCATATCGCCCGGCTGCGGCGGAAGCTGGGCCCCGAGCACCGGCGCGCGATCCAGACGGTGCGCCGCGTGGGATACAAGTACGCGCCCTGAGCCGGGACGTACGACGCCGGATCTCTTACGGCTCCGGACCGGGCCGGGACCCCTGGGGGTCCCGGCCCGGCCGGTTCCGGCCCCGAACTGTGGCCACGGGGCGGATCTCACACTTCGGAGCTACGGTCCCACCCCTCGGACATGCTCATCGATGGGACCGGCCTCCTCAGGCCCGCGCCCGCCGGGCCCTGAGCCGGGCCATCGCCCCCAGGGCGAGATCCACCCCGAGGAAGACCAGCAGACTGATCCCGAGCAGCGGGACGAACCAGCCCACCAGCGCGACCGCCGCCGCCAGTGGCAGCAGCACGGCGGGCGGCACCTTCCGCCAGGCGCCGCGCGGCACCGGACGGCCGCCGAAGGACCGCTTCTTCGTGGGCCGTCGCCGCCACCACATGAGATAGCCCCAGACGATCACCAGGATCAGGGCGAGGGCCAGGGCCGCCAGGACGAGCTGGTTGACCACCCCGAACAGGACGCCCATATGCGCGTCGATGCCGTACCGGGTCAGCCGGGCGAGCAGCGGGTAGTCGTCGAACCGGAGTTCGTCGATGATCGCGCCGTCCGCCGGGTCGACGGCGACCGAGTCGAGCCGGACCGGGAAGGTGGTGTCCGTCTCCTTGATCACATAGCCGGTGCCGTCGCCGGGCAGGGTGATCGACAGGCTGCCGTCGATCCCGGCCGCGCGGGCGGACTCCAGCGCCCGGTCGATCCCGATGTCGGCGCCCTGGTAGGCGCCGCCGTGGCCGCCGCCGTGGCCCGCGTGCTCACCGCCGGAGCCGGCCGCGCCGTCGAGCGTGGCGGAGACCGCCGGGGTGGCCCCGCCGAGCTGGTCCTGGACCTTGCCGATGCTCTCCCCCGCGTACCGGGACCAGGTCAGTCCGGTCGCCGAGAGCACGACCAGCCCGACGACGGCCCACAGGCCGACCGTGCCGTGCCACGACAGGACGCGACGGCGGCCCTTGGCGCCGCGTTCGGGCAGGACCAGGGCGCGCCGCGATGTCCGGCGGCGGCCGATCCACAGGGCGAGCCCGCCGAGGGCCACCACCCACAGCCAGCTCGCGGCCAATTCGCTGTAGTTGCGGCCGATCTCGCCGAGCCGCAGATCGCGGTGGAGTTCGTCGAGCCAGGTACGGAGCGGAAGGGCGCCGGAGCCGCCGTACGAGGGCAGCTCGCCGCGCATCTCACCGGTGTGCGGGTCGACGAAGACCGCGAGGGACTTCCCCTCGGCGACACCGGGCGCGTCCATCAGGACCCGGGTGGTGTCGCGCTCGCCGGTCGCGGGCCAGACGCCGGTGACGGTGCCGTCGGGCCGTACGTTGCGGGCGGCGGCGATCTGGTCGGCCAGCGGGAGCGTGCCCTCGTAGCGGTTGCCCGCGGGCACGGTCAGCTCGTCGCGGTAGACGACCTTCTCCGCCTGGAAGGAGAGCGCGTACAGCAGTCCGCTGACGGCGGCCAGCAGGAGCAGGGGGCCGACGAGGAGCCCCGCGTAGAAGTGCATCCGGAGGACGAGGGGACGCAGCCCGCTCCAGACGGAGCCGGTGGACGCCTCGCGTTCGGTCTCGGTCCGCTCGGTCTGCTCGGCCTGTTCGGTCCGCTCGGTCTGTTCGACGGAGTCGCCGACTGCGGATATATCGGATGTTTCGGGTCTTTCGGGTCCGCTGGAGGCAGCGGTGTCAACGGTCATGGTGATCCCGGTTCAGTGAGTCAGGACAGGGGGAATCGACCCCCGGTCAGACGGCTGCTCCGGAGGCCGTGACGCTGGTACGGAGCGGTCCGGGCGGCCCTCGGCGAACCAGGATGTGACCGAGGACGACGGCCCCGCCGGGCCGCTCGGCGGCCGTGGTGCGGGGCGCCGCGACGCGCCCCGGCAGCTCCGGCGCCCGTACGGGAACAAGGCGGGACCGCAACGGGACGAAGGCGAGGGCGCCGAGGGCGCGGGCCAGTTGCAGGAACGCTTCCTCGCCGCGGGCGAGCCAGAGCCCGCCGATCGCCGCGGTCAGGAGATGCACCGCGATCATGCCCGTACCGCTGATGGGCGCTCCCCCGGCCGGAAGCCCCTGTTCGAGGACCGTGAGGGGATCGGGCCCGTGGCGCCCCATGGGGGCGGAGTGCCCCTGGGCGCCCGCGTACAGGAGGTGCATGGCAACCTGGCCGGCGAGGAGTCCCGTACCGATGAACAGCGGGCCGCGACGCCGGGTACCGGCGAGCCAGCCGGTGGCGCAGGCCACCGCGAACGCGGGCAGCAGGACGAGCGGGGGGATCTCATGTCCGGACATCCAGATATGCCCCGTCGCGGACAATGCCGTACACACCGCCGCGAAGAGTGCGGCCCGTAGGGCGCGCAACGGCGGCCGGGCATCGGACATGGTGGCCCCATGCTGCCACTGCTGTGTTACGGGTGTGTAGTGCGTGGCGCGTGTGGATTTACTCCATCAGCGGAAGGGCTGGTCACGGCAGGTGCCGCGGGGGAGGGTCGGGCGTATGAGACTTCTGATGCTGGGTGGTACGGAGTTCGCCGGGCGGGCGGTCGTGACTGCGGCGCTCGAACGCGGCTGGGACGTGACGGTCTTCAACCGGGGCACCCGGCCGGCGCCGGAGGGTGTGACGGCGCTGGTCGGCGACCGGACCCGGCCGGAGGATCTGGCCGTGCTCGCCGACGGGTCGTGGGACGTCGTCGTCGACACCTGGACCAAGGCGCCGACCGCCGTACGGGACGCGGCGCGGCTGCTCGCGGACCGGGCGGGCCGCTATGTCTACGTATCGACCTGCTCGGTCTACACCTGGCCCGCGCCGCCGGACTCCGACGAGTCGGCGCCCGTGGTGGCCGCATCCGCAGAAGACGGGGCCGACGAGGACGTGCCGTACGCGGAGTCGAAGCGGGGCGGTGAACTCGCCGCCATCGGGGCGTTCGGGGCGGACCGGACCCTGCTGGTCCGGGCGGGGCTGCTGCTGGGGCCCTGGGAGAACATCGGCCGGCTGCCGTGGTGGCTGTCCCGGTTCGCCGGGGGCGGCGCCGTGCTCGCGCCGGAGCCCGCGGACGCGCCCGTGCAGTACATCGATGTACGGGACATGGCCGCGTGGATCCTGTCGGCGGCGGAGGCCGGGCTGAGCGGCCCGTACAACATGGTCGGCGACCAAGGTGCCGTGACGTTCGGGGACGTCCTGGCGGAGTGCGTCCGCGTCACCTCGGCCGCCCGCGCCGACAAGCCCCTGAACCTCCGGTGGACCCCGGCGGCGCGCATCCTGGAGGCGGGCGTCTCCCCCTGGACCGACCTCCCGATCTGGGTCCCACCGCAGGAGGCCCCCGACCTCGCGGGCGCCCTGTACACCCTGAACGTGTCCAAGGCCATGTCGGCGGGCCTCCACTGCCGCCCCCTCGCGGAGACCGTCGAGGACACCTGGTCCTGGCTCCAACACCTCCCCACCCCCGCCCCCCGCCGCCCGGGCGTGGGCCTCGCCCCCGACGTGGAGGCCCGCCTCCTGGAGGGGTGACCTCCCGGACCCCTCCGGGTAGGGCCGCGCCCGGGGCGCGGCCCCGCCCGGCGAGGGCTTACCCGGATCGATGAACGCCGATCGCACGGCAGCCCGCTCCCGCTTCGACCGTGCTTGACCTGAACCTTGGTTGATGTACGAGAGTCGTGTCATCGAACGGCGAGACGAGGAGATTCGGATGACACAGCCCAGGATCCTGGTGACCGGCGCGACGGGAAAGGTCGGCGGCGCGGTGGTGGCACAACTGCACGCGGCGGGTGTGCCCGTGCGGGCGCTGGTGCGGGGGGAGGCGGACTTCCCGGAGGGGGTGCAGGCGGTGCGCGGCGATCTCGGTGATCCCGCGTCGCTGGGCACGGCTCTGGAGGGCGTCGATTCGGTCTTCCTGGTGTGGCCGTTCCTGAGCGCCGAGGGCGCGTCGGACGTGATCGACGCGATCGGGAAGCACGCTCGACGGGTGGTGTACCTGTCGTCCACCGGGGTCGGGAACGAGCAGGAGGAGCCCGGCGAGGCGATCACCATGTTCCACACGGAGCTGGAGCGGCTGATCGAGGCATCGGGCCTGGAGTGGACGGCGCTGCGGCCCACCGGGTTCGCGAGCAACACGCTGGGCTGGGCGGAGGAGGTCCGTACCACCGGTGCGGTTCGGGCGCCGCTGGCGAGGCTGGCCCGCCCGCTGATCCACGAAGCGGACATGGCCGCGGTCGCCGTTCAGGCGCTCACGACCGATGCCCTGCTCGGCGCCCGCCCCCTGATCACCGGCCCCGAACTGATCACCCAGGAACAGCAGGTGGCCCTGATCGGCGACGCGATCGGGCGCCCGGTGCGGTTCGAGGAGATCACGCTGGACGAGGCCGCCGAGCAGATGAAGGCCGCGGGCTACCCGGCGGAGCTGGTGGAGGCCATCGTGCCGGCCCAGGCGGAGATGCTCGCCAATCCGGAGCCGGTCAACGACGAAGTCGAGCGCATCACGGGCACCCCGGCCCGTTCCTTCCGGGAGTGGGCGGTGGATCACGCGGCGGACTTCCGCTGAGAGGGAGGACGCCGAAGCGGGTCCACCGGCACGGGAAGTGGCGTGGCAGCCGAGGCCCCTTACATTCCGTCGCCGCGATCAGAGCTGTTCATGGGAGTCAGCACGCGTGTGCTGGTCTGCTGGTAGATCACGGAACTCCGAAAGCTCACCACCTCCCGGCGGGCGCTGAACCGGTCCATGAGGAACGCGTGGAGATGCTCGATGTCCGGCACGGCGACCTGCACGATGAAGTCGTCGTCGCCGGAGACCACGAACACGGACACGACCTCGGGCAGTTGCGCAAGGTACGCCTCGAAGCCTGAGATCACGTCCCGGCTGAGGGGGCGCAGCCGGGCGAAGACCAGGGCCTGTAGTGAGCGGCCCAGCAGGCGCGGCTGGACGGCCGCGTGGTAGCCGGTGATCACACCGCGGGCCCGCAGTGCCCGCACCCGCTCCAGACAGGTGGACGGCGCGACGCCGACCTTGCGGGCCAACTCGCGGTTGGTAAGCCGTGCATCGCGTTGCAGATGGCTGAGGATCGCCGAATCAGTGTCGTCCATGGCCGTCATTCTCCGCAGTCCTCCGAACATCATTCGGCCGGTCCACAAGACCGCCGCATCACCCTCTAGATTTCCCTTCGCCTGCCCGCATCCGAGGGGAGCTCACATCCCATGACGACCGCCGTCGACCACTACGACCGTTTTCTCGCGGAGCACTACACGTGGATGCTGGGAGGTGATCTCCACTCGCTCGCCGCAGTCCAGCGCACCCAGCTGTCGGAGTGGGGTGTCGTTCCCGGCCCGGCCGGGTCACTGGCCGTGGACCTGGGCTGCGGCCCGGGACACACCAGCCTCGCCCTGGCCGGTCTGGGCTTCGATCCCGTACTGGCCGTCGACCTGAGCCGGCCGTTGTTGGGCGAGCTGGCCGGGCACGCCTCCGACCTGCCCGCCGTGCGTCCGGTGCGGGCGGATGTGCGTACCGTCCTGGCGGACCTGGTCCGTCCGGGTTCGGCGGGAGCCATCGTGTGTCTGGGCGACACGCTGACCCATCTGCCCGCCAGAGGGGACGTGGCCGCGCTGTTCGCCGATGTCACCGCCGCACTCGCGCCCGAGGGTATCGCCGTGTTCGCCTACCGCGATCTGACAGTCCCGCTCACGGGCACGGACCGCTTCCTCCCGGTCCACTCCACCGAAGACCGGATCATGACCTGTTTCCTGGAGTACCCGGACGACGACAACGACTACACCGTCTTGGTGCACGACCTGGTTCACACCCGAGACCGCCCCGGCGGCAGTTGG
This sequence comes from Streptomyces sp. NPDC059248, assembly GCF_042753905.1. Classification (NCBI taxonomy): domain Bacteria; kingdom Bacillati; phylum Actinomycetota; class Actinomycetes; order Kitasatosporales; family Streptomycetaceae; genus Streptomyces; species Streptomyces sp. NPDC059248. Next base: position 35,250 of record NZ_JBHYZV010000025.1, read on the forward strand.
AACCTGGGTTCCCACAGCTACCGGAAACTGCGGCTCGACCATGCCTGGGTACTGGAGCAGCTTCGCCTCGCCGGACTTCATGTCACGCACGAGCAGACCGGGCCGGGCGGCATGCGGACCGTGGTCCTCAAAGGAGTTTCATAAACGTGCCGCATCATCAACAGCTCGGGATGCCGGGACCTGAACAACATCGGGATGCCGGGACCTGAACAACAAGAGCCCCGCACTTCCGCCCTCATCGGCCGGGGTGCGGGGCTCCTTGTATCGCTGAACTAGATGTCCGCCTTCTTGGCGAGCGCCACCAGCCCGGCGAACGCGTCGGCGGAGAGCATCAGTACCGGGCCGTCAGCGCACTTGGAGTCCCGCACGGGGACCAAGCCGGTCGCGGACGCGTGCTTGGGCGCCCACTCGACGCAGGTACCACCATCAGGACCACTATAGATGCTCTTGACCCATATAGCGGCCTTTGCATCGAATTTGGCAGTCATTGCGCGTACTCCTCGTGAATCTCTCGGATGCGGGCCACGGACGCATCATGCCCCAGCGCCTCAGACCGCAGGCGATCAAAGATCGCCTGCCCCGTCTTCACGGCCTTCGGCGTCTCCAACGGACGCCCCCCTTGGGGCCCTTCGACATGCAGCACCGTTGGGCCAGGGTCGAAGACCAGCAACGTGAAAGCGGTGCCGATCGGCGGTACCACGTCGAAGGGGACGAACTGAAATGTGACGTTGGGCGCTTCCGCCTCGCACACCAGACGCTCGAGTTGTTCAGCCATTACGCGATGTGAGCCGACTAGCGTTCGCACGCACGCTTCATACAGAATTGCCCAAACTTCCGGAGGATTCTCCTGTCCGAGGATCTCTTGGCGTCGCATACGAGCGGCCAATCGAGACTCGATAGCTGACGCCGAGAGTCGGGGAGTGCTCGCACGATAGAGGGCGCGCGCATACTCGGGCGTCTGGAACAGCCCCGGCACAAACACGGTGGAGTAGTCAAGGATTTGATGCGCCTTGCGTTCACGCTGGGTGTACGGCTCGAACCAGGACGGATGGTCCCCTTCGATCGCCTGTTGGCGCTGCTGTGCCAACAGGGTTCCGGTGCCGAAAACGCGATCGCACCCCTCTGCGAAACGGGCGCTGGGTACAAGCTTGGCGTTCTCCACTTTCGACACATACGCGCCCGAGCAGCCGACTGCCTTGCCCAGCCCCCGGACGCCGATCTTGCGAGCCATCCGCATCTCCCGAACGTGAACCCCGAAGCGCTCAACGGGAGTCAACGGAGTCTGCGCGTTGTCGTCGTCCACGATGTCGACCTCGTACTCTTTCTGCTTTCGGAGCTGCCGAACGGCGTTCGACCTGTTAACGACAGCCGAGCAACGGTGTTTCGACCAGCCCTAGTTGTGCTCATCTGGTCACCCACCGAAACCCCGGTGGAGCACAAGGAGGTACCCCGGGTGACCAGTGCTCAACGGTCCGGTAACACGGAGGGGCGTGAACGGGTTCATACCGCCTCGCCACCGCCCGAACCGGCCCCGGTGGCGGGCTGCCGGATCTGCTCGGCGGCGGACCGGGGACGGAGGTGGACCGAGCACACGTCCACTCGGGATCACTTCAACGAGGTCATCGCCCAGCATCCGCACCGCCGGGCGACGGATGGCAGGGCGGGCGTCGGATGAACGGGGACCGGCCCGCCTCCGTGAAGACGCTCACGTGGCCGCCGTGCGAGTGCGGCGGCCCCACATGCCCCGACGCGGTCCCGCAGGACGAGCGCGCACTCCGCGACGACCGCTCCTTCAGTCCCACCATGACGCGCCTCCGCCCCCAGGTGGAGAGCGCCAACCGGCGCGCGGGAGGTCCGCTGTGAACCAAAAGGAAGATTGCCGGGAGTGCGACGTTCTCCGCGCTCGCCTGTGGCAGGCACTACGGATGAAGGACGAGACCCTCGCCGTCGACTGCCGTGTTCTGCTCCGCCGCCATCCGCAGCACGACGACGTACCCGTGGCGACGACGGCGATCGACGCCTGATCGGACGTCTCGCCACCGAGGTGACCCCATGACCCGCGAGGCACTCCTCAACGACGCCCCGGAGCCCTTCACCCCGCCCTGCGCGTACTGCGGGCACACCACCGGAGCCCCGGTCATAGTCGGTGTGACCGAACGCGCGAGCGGCCCCCCGATGGTCCAGTACGCCTGCCCCGCCTGCGCGACCAGACACGGCGCGGGCCCCTCCCCCGACGACATGATCGACTAGACCGTCCCTCTCGCGACCTCCTTATGTCGGACGCTCACGACGGGTCGCCCACCTGCCAGTTCGAGGCGGCTGCCGGTGAACCGCTCCCGCATGAGCCGGTCGTGGGTGACGACCACCAGCGCGCCCTCGTACGACGTGAGGGCCTGCTCCAACTCCTCGACCAAGGCCGGGGAGAGGTGGTTCGTCGGCTCGTCCAGGAGCAGCAGATCGACCGGGCGCGTGACCAGCCGGGCCAGCTCGATCCTGCGCCGCTGGCCGTACGACAGCTCGCCGATCCGCAGCCGCAGGTCGGCGGGCCGGAACAGGCCGAGGGAGAGCAGCAGGTCGCGCTGCTCCTCCCGGTCGCCGGGCCGGTCGTGGGCGAAGGCGCCGAGCACGCTCAGGTCCGACGGCCACGGCACCTGCTGCTGTCGCAGTATCCCCACCTTCCCGGACACCCGCACCGTGCCGCGCCGCGGCCGGACCTCGCCCGCGAGGATGCCGAGCAGAGTGGACTTGCCCGCACCGTTCGGCCCGGTGACGAGCAGCCGCTCTCCTGGAGCGAGCGACAACTCCGGCAGGTCGAGCCGGTTGTCCAGATGGACGTCGATCAGCTCGGCGGCGGGCTCGCCGCTGGTCGTCCCGGTGGGCACCGACGCGGAGAACACCAGTGGATCGGGCGGCAGTCCGACCGGTGCGGCGGTCAGCCGGGCGACCCGCTCCTTCGCGTTCCGGATCCGTACCATCACCCCGTGGCTGCGGTCCCGGGCGCGGAACGCGCCGTGCCCGAACTTCGCCATCGGCGCCTTGCGCGGGATCGCCCCGAGGCGCGCCCCGTTCGACTCGGCCAGATGACGGCTGCGTATGAGCTCGTCACGCCAGTGCCGGTACTCCTGGAGACGGCGACTGCGCTCGGCGGCCTTCGCCGTGCGGTAGCCGGCGTAACCGTCGCCGTACCGAGTGATCCTTCCTTCTGCGACCTCCAGGATCGTGCTGGTCAGGTTGGCCAGGAAAGCGCGGTCGTGGGTGACCGCGACCACCGTGCCCCGGTGCTCGCGCAGGTGCGCTTCGAGCCAGCCGACGGCCTGGTCGTCCAGGTCGTTGGTCGGTTCGTCGAGCAGCAGCAGCTCCGGCTGGGCCGCGAGTGTCGCGGCGAGCGCGAGCCGGGACCGCTCACCGCCGGAGAGCGAGCCGAGCCGGCGATCGCGCGCCAGTCCGGGCAGGCCGAGCCCGTACAGGGCGATGTCGACGCGCTCCTCGGCCCGGTAGCCGTCGCGCGCCTCGTATAGGGCGAGATGCCGCCCGTAGGCCGTGAGAGCGGATTCGAGAGCGGGGCCATCGCCGGCCCTCTCCAGCTGTTCCTCGTCGCGGCGCAGCTGGGCTTCCAGGGCTCGCAGTTCGGTCAGTGCCAGGTCGATGGCGTCCTGGACGGTGGCGTCGGCGGGCAGGTCGAGCGCCTGCGCGAGATAGCCGACGCCGCCGGGCGCGCTGACGGTGACCTCGCCGCTGTCGGGCCGTTCATGGCCGGTCAGCAGCTTGAGCAGCGTGGACTTCCCCGAGCCGTTGTCCCCGATCACGCCGACTTTCTCGCCGGGCCGGATGGAGAGATGGACATGGTCGAGGACGAGCTTCTCGTCGTAGCGCTTGGTGAGGTCGTGCACGGCCAGTTGGGCGGTATGGGTACGCAAGACAGGGCCCCCTTCGGTGGTGACGGACAGGTGACGGTGCGCCCACGGCGGAGCCAGGCTCTACGCGGTGGCGCGTGCTGTCATCACAGAGTTCCCATGAGCAAGAAGGTACGGGACGCCGGCCCCCATGTCAAGACGATACGTATCGTCTCGTAGAAGTGAGGGCGGACTGACGCGAGACCGCTCGACGGCGGCATGTCCGTCGTCGTGGGGAGGGCGGGTGCGGGGTCGCCCCCGCAGCCGTCGGCGGGATGCAGCGGTCAGCGTTTCCAAGGCCCCGAGTTCCGCCGATGGCGAGGAGGTGGCCCCGGGACCGACCGACCAACCCGCGCAGAGCAAGGGCCCGCAGGGTCCTGGAGCAACGCCCAGCCGACAAGACCCCCACAGGACCCCGCACCCATCCGGTCATCCGGTCATCCGGTCAGTCGACGCGCTCCAAGGCGGGCGCCTTGCGCGGCGAGTGCCACTGGCGGTCGCCCAGGAGGGACATCACCGACGGGAGCAGGATCATTCTGACCAGCGTCGCGTCCAGCAGGATCGCCACCGCCAGGCCCACGCCCATCTGCTTCATGGACTGCATGGTGAGTGTGCCGAAGACCGCGAAGACCGCGACCATGATGGCGGCCGCTCCGGTGACCGAGCCCGCCGTGCGGCGGATGCCCTCGGCGATCGCGGTGCGGTTGTCGGCGCCGCCGTCGCGGCTCTCGCGGATCCGGGAGACCACGAAGACGTGGTAGTCCATGGAGAGTCCGAAGAGCACGACGAGGACGAACAGCGGCAGCCAGCTCTCGATGGCGCCCACCTTCTCCGTGCCGAGCAGCGACGCGCCCACGCCGTGCTGGAAGACGGCGACCATCACTCCGTACGCCGCCGCCACGGAGAGCAGGTTCAGCAGTACGGCGGTGACGGCGATGAGGGAGGAGCGGAAGCAGAACAGCATCACCAGGAAGGTCACCGCGGTGATGAAGAGGAAGACGGGGAGGATTCCGTCCTTCAGCTTCTCGTTGAAGTCGACGGACTCGGCCAGCTCCCCGGTGACGTACGCCGTCGCGCCGCTGCCGTCGAACGCGGCGGGGACGGTGCGTTCGCGCAGGTCGGTGAGGGCGTCCCGGGAGCGCTGGTCGGTGCCGTCGCCGGGCAGGGGCACCTCGATCTCGGCGATGTCCCGGGCCCGGTGCACGGTGACGCGGTCGGCGTCGAAGGCGGCGAGCGCCGCACGGACGGGCGCCGCGTCGATGTCGTCGGCCTTCACCACGATCCGCGCGGGGTCCGGCCCGCCGGGGAAACTGTCGGTGATCTTCGCATGGGCGACGGTGAGCGGCGCGTCGGAGCCGAACTGCTTCTCCATGCCGAGCTGTTCGGTCTTCATGCCGATCGCGGGCGCGGCCAGGGCGAGCATGACGACGGTGCCGAGGACGGCGAAGAGTCCGGGCCTGGCGAGGACGGGCCGCAGGATCCGGCCCGCGAGCGCACCGCCCTCGCGGGCGCGACCGCCCCGAACGCGGCCGTCGCGAGCCCGCTTGCCGCGCCGGGAGACCAGGGGAATCCGCCCGGCGTCGACCCGGTCGCCGAGCCATGCCAGCAGCGCCGGCAGGACGGTGACGGAGCCGATGACGGCGATCAGGACGACGATGATCGTGGCGAGGGCGAAGCCTTCGAAGAGCATCATCCCGGAGAGGAACAGCCCGGCCATGGCGAGCATCACGGTGACGCCGGAGACCAGGACGGCCCGCCCGCTGGTGGCGGCGGCGATCCGCAGGGCCGTGTCGGGGTCGCGGCCCGCGGCCCGTTCGTCGCGTTCCCGCCGCAGATAGAACAGGCAGTAGTCGACGCCGACCGCCAGGCCCATCAGGAACATCACGGAGTAGGTGGTCTGGAAGAGGTGGAGCTGGTGGCTGGCGAGGGTGAGCAGTCCGAAGGCGGCGGCGCAGGCCGTGAGGGCGAGCGCCACGGGCAGCAGGGCGGCGACGACGGTACCGAAGATGACGAGCAGGATGCCGAGGGCCAGCGGTATCGCGGTGAACTCGGCCTTGGTGAAGTCGTCGGCGAGCAGGTCGTTGAGCCATTTGTCGGCGCTGGCCGCCCCGAACTGATGGACCTCGACGCCCTCGTGTGCGTCCCCGGCGGCCCGGACCGCCTTCAGGACGGGTTCGACGCGCTTGCCCGCGGTGTCGGGGGCGCCCTTCATCTCGATCCGTATCAGCGCTTCCTTGCCGTCGGCCGACGGCAGGGGCGGTTCGATCCGCGTGGTCTCGCCGGTCGCGGCGACGGTCCGGGTCAGTTCGGCCGCGGTGGCCTTCCAGCCGCCCTCGGTTCGGCTGCTGACGAGGACCAGTTCGCCCGCGGGTGATTCCAGGTCCGCGTCTTCGAGGATCTTCTGGGCCCGGGCGGAGTCCCCGGCACCGCCTTCGGACTCGGTCATCTCGATCATGCCGACCGAGCTGCCGCCGACGGTCGCGAGGACGACGAACAGCAGCCAGCCGACGATGGCGGTCTTTCGATGGTGCGCGCTCCAGATGCCGACGCGTGCGGCGAGGTTGTGTCTCATGGTGCCGGGGCCCCCTGTTTCGACGAGCGGTTTTCGGTTCGGGGACGACGTTAGGAATCCGGGCCCGGCGGCCCCAGCCGTCAGAGGCCCCTGTGCGGAGCCGTAGGGCGAGGTCGCGGGGGTGGTGCCGGCAACACCCCCGGCGGGGGGCCCGGCCCAGTGCCCCGGTCGGCGGCCGGAAGGAGAATCGGGGGTGCAACGATGAGCGGTCGCACGGATAAGGGGGTACGGGCTCATGGAGACGACGCCGGTGGATACGGATACGGCGCGGGACGGGGTGGTGACGGCGGGCCCCGGGCCCGCCCGGGCGGGGAACGCGGCGCTCAGGCTCCTGACGGCACCGGCCCGCGGGCTGGCGTTGGGTCTGTACGCGCTCGTCGGCTCGATCAGCCTCTTCGTCCTGACCGTGGTGTCGATCGTGCTGCTGCCCCTGGGGGTCGGGGTGTTCTCCACCCCCGTACTGGTCGGTCTCGTCCGTACCCACGCCGGACAGCGGCGCCTGCTGGCGGCGCGCTGGGCGGGCATCCGGATCCCCCCTTCGTACCGCCCCTTCCCCCGCGATCCGCGGTCCGGGATCACCGGCCAGGTGGAGCGGTGCGCGGTCCTGCTGAAGGACCCGGCGACCTGGCGGGACCTGTTGTGGCTGCTGGTGGACATGACGGCCGGGGCGATCGTCGCGCTGCTGGCGTTCGGCCTGGCCGGGCACGGTCTGTACGGACTGTTGCTCGGCGGGGGCCTGTGGCTGCCGGTGACGGCGGTGGACGATCCCCACTGGTACACCTTCGTCCCGGTCGGCGACTGGGGTTCGGCGCTGCTCGCCGGGGTCGTCGGCGCGGGCATGCTAACCGCGGGACTGGTGTTCGGGCCGGGTCTGGTGCGGGTGCACTTCCAGCTGGTGGCGGCGGTGCTCACCCCGGACCGGCAGGAGCAGTTGGAGCGGCGGATCGACCGGCTGACGGAGACCCGGCACGACGCGCTGGACACCTCGGCGGCGGAACTGCGCCGGATCGAGCGGGATCTGCACGACGGCGCCCAGGCCCGGCTGGTGGCGATGGGGATGAATCTGGGGGCGATCGAGGCGCTGGTGGAGAAGGACCCGGCGAAGGCGAAGGCGCTGATCGCGACGGCGCGGGAGTCGTCGGCCGAGGCGCTGACGGAGCTGCGGGACCTGGTCCGGGGCATCCATCCGCCGGTGCTGGCGGAGCGGGGGCTCGGGGACGCGGTGAAGGCGCTGGCGCTGCGGCTGCCGGTCGCCACGGAGGTGGACGTGGACGAGCTGCCGGGCCGGATGGCGGCGCCGGTGGAGTCCGCCGCGTACTTCGCGGTGAGTGAGACGCTGACCAACGCGGTGAAGCACGCGGGCGCGAGCCGGATCTGGGTGGATGTGTCGTACGAGCACGGCGCGCTGCGGATCTCCGTCACCGACGACGGCCGGGGCGGGGCGGTCGTCGGCGCCGGTTCGGGTCTGAGCGGGGTGGAGCGGCGGCTGGGTACATTCGACGGCGTCCTCGCCGTCAGCTCCCCAGCCGGCGGTCCCACCATGGTCACCATGGAGATCCCTTGCGCGTTGTCCTAGCCGAAGACCTGTTCCTGCTCCGCGACGGTCTGGTGCGGCTACTGGAGGCGTACGACTTCGAGATACTCGCGGCGGTCGAGACCGGGCCCGAGCTGACCCGGGCGTTCGCGGAACTGGAGCCGGACGTCGCGGTCGTCGACGTCCGGCTGCCGCCGTCCCATACGGACGAGGGGTTGCAGTGCGCGCTGGCGGCGCGGCGGGCCCGGCCCGGCCTTCCGGTGCTGGTGCTCTCCCAGCACGTGGAGCAGTTGTACGCCCGTGAGCTGCTGGCGGACGGGGACGGCGGGGTGGGCTATCTCCTCAAGGACCGGGTCTTCGACGCGGACCAGTTCGTGGACGCGGTACGGCGGGTGGCGCTGGGCGGTACGGCGATGGATCCGCAGGTCATCTCGCAGTTGCTGTCCCGCAGATCGCTGGACCGGCCGATGGGCGGGCTGACGCCGCGCGAGCTGGAGGTGATGGAGCTGATGGCGCAGGGCCGGTCGAACGCGGCCATCGCGGCGCAGTTGGTGGTCACCGAGCGGGCGGTGGCCAAGCACACCTCCAACATCTTCGGGAAGCTGGGCCTTCCGGTGTCGGACGACGACAACCGGCGGGTGCTGGCGGTGCTGGCGTATCTGGACCGGGGGGCGGGGAGCGTACGGGGCTGACGAGCGGGCGCCCCCGCCCCGAGCCCCGAGCCCGGAGTGGCCGCGTCCGCGGCTTTCGGTCCTGGAGAAAGCTCCGAGAAAGCTCCGAGGAGGCTCAGAGGAAGCTCCGAGGAAGCCGAGAAGCCGGGTCGCCGCTGAACACACCACCGGCCCCGCGCGTATGGAACGGCATGCCGCTCCTCATGCCGGGGCCCTCGGCCGGCCCGCTCCCCCGGCACCGTGAATCCGACCATGTGATCGTCGTCCAGGGCGGGGAGTTCAAGAGCGGCCTCGGCAAGGACTTCCAGGGGCAGAGCAAGGACACGGTCTGGAGCAACA